>JBKCIQ010000139.1:0-5383 GCA_046302135.1 Bacteroidota bacterium
TTGTTCATCTCCATGCGTTTTTCCTTTACAAAACGACCAATATGTGCTGCCAGCGCCTTATCGCTCATGGAGCTCCAATTATTGTATGATTTATCAGTCATAAAAAGTCATTTAATGTTTTAGTGAATGATTTATACTACAAATATACGATTATTTTACATATTTGTTACTATTTGGACTGATTCGTCATTCATTAAGGTATTTTTGTCGCTTTAGTGAATGATATGTCATACAATTATAGCTAGTCTATTTGCTATTCTTCGGTACTGGTTTTCTGGTCACGCTTTCTTACCAGGGAATCAACTGCTGCCACCATCGATAAATCTTTCTCTGTGCAATTTTTTCTATGTACTTTGTTAGGTTGATATAAAGTTTAATGAAGAAAAAAACAGGTGGAAAAACAGGTGGATTTTTTTATCGAATTTCATCGCTTTTCATCGGAGTTCATCGGAAATTGATTTTTTAAAAATCCCTTATATATCATTGATGCTCAAATTATTACTACTAATACAATAAGCGATAAAGACCGATGAAAATCGAGTTATCAACAACCGTACGGGCTACTAGATAACACTTTAAACCCTTGTAAATTAATAATTTATGAGGGTTTTTGTTAATAGATAAAACATGATTAAAACAAATTGAGGTAAAAAGAGCAGTCATTCCAACCCTCACTTAGGTCATTTTGTATCGGTGCTTTAATTTATAAATTATAATTGTCCGTTTTTTTGTAATAAGCAATTTCCAATTCGTAATATATCAAATTGCAAAAGATATTAAATTCTACTTATTAAAAGGAAGCAAATCAGTATTAATCGATTGGTCAAGTTTGTGCTTACTGTAAAGTTGTTTATATAAGGTTTCAGCGATATTGGACTGAATATAATAATACAAAACATTTGATTCGTAAAATCCGTTTTGGGCAGTAATCATTCTTACATAAGACTTCTGTTGCTCCGCAGACAAGAATGTTGCACAATCAACAAATTCAATTGCAGCAAAAAACTGATTAAAAAAGGATTTAGTCTGGCCTTATTTCCATCAAAATAACTTTTAAAATCTACACACCGTTTAATATTCTTCACAACTGAGAAAATATTTTTCGAGAAAGTTTGGATAATTTTTCTTGACGTAATTCACAAAAACAATTGAATCGCTCGTTCCCAGGTAAAACAAAGCAAAACTTAAGTCTTTTTTTTAAATAAACTCTTTGGTTTCCATACACGTGTCTATCAATTTAAAAGCTTTATTGTGCTGGGAATTAAAGTATACAAACGCGGAATAACCGGATTTGGTTTCACATTTCTCCGTGGTCTTGTTGATTACCATCTGTCTGCAGTTTTCCCTGTGAAACTGTAATTGATTCAAAATTTTGTACCTAATTAATATCTTTCTGATCTATTATGGTGGCATAAATAATTAGAAATCCGGATAATGTAAATATAGGACTAATTAATCCCTTCATAAAGTCACCAAAAGATGATGCTTTTTCAGATGATAATTTTTCTTTTTTTGAAAAAATAATTTGCTAAATAAAACATAGTTAAGAAAAATTGAAAGGCCTATTAGCATCAGCACTAAAGAGATAATCATCAAAAATTTGCTAACTGATATAATTAAATTTTACGAAAATTTAAATCACTTTTAACTTTCAATATTTATTTTATAATGAAAAATAAACTTGTCTCGGATTTTAAATTCTTAAAAGTTTCAACTAAAATGAAACAAAATAATATGAATTAGGTAATCAGTAAAAACGTTAAAACAAGATTCGTAGAGAAACTCTACTTAACAACATTAGCTCTTATCAAGGCCATAGCTTCATAAAGTCTTGCAATACGTTCCTTATTAATGTCTTCAGTGCCATGAGCATCTTTATACAATTCCGCATAAGCAACGAGCTGTGTTTTCAATTCGTCCAGCTCAGGATGCCCTTCATATTCTTTAAGCAAATCATTTATGTTTCTCAAATGAAGAAAATTTTCCCAAACTTTCTCGAACAATTTTTTATTTTTCGGGTTCTGCGCTTGAGATTTGATCATACTTAGATTCAAGTATTGTCCCTCAACCCACGAACCAATTAATATTTTTACGGCTATGTCTAACTTGTGTTGATCTTCACAAAATTTTTCAGTTGCCATAAACACATCATCAAGCATCTTCTCAAGCGAGTCAGTATTTTTAATATTGCTTTCAAAATTTTCCTTTTTCATTATTTCCTCAAAAACAGAAAGAGCCCCTGCTTTCTCAGCCATTTTTCTGTTAACAAGAAAATAACTCATCAAATCCTGATTATCCTTAAATGATGCTATGTATGCCAAATCTGTTGCGTAAATACCATAATTAAGACAAACTTTGGTTTTTTCGGAATATTTAGACTCATTTTCTTTTGGGTTCAAAAGTGTAGCATCATACTTCATACTGGCTTTTTGGATCTCAATGACCTCACGGGCTGGAGATGGGATGTTTGCAAGAATCATAAAAAATTTAAATTCCTTTATCTCAGCTGCAGTATCTTTTACTAGCGCGACTGTATCCTTTGTTGATTCCTCACTTTCTTTATTCGAACCACAAGAGGAGAATATTAAAACAGAAGAAAAGACAAAAATAATAGGTAGTAATTTTTTCATTGGATTTTGTTTGGATGACAAAAATATTAAAATTAATTTAGTTGAAATCAAATTTATAAAAACTTAAACCCCCTGAATAATGAAAAATATATTTATAGCCCTATCTTTTTTGCCTTTATTTTGCTTCTCACAAGTTAAAATTGAAGGTGTTACCTTCCCGGCCAATATAAGGTCAGGTGATAATAATTTAATACTTAATGGAGGCGGTGTCCGCGAGAAATACTTCATGGACATGTATGTTGGCGCACTTTATCTGAAATCAAAAAATAAGGACGCATCAAGTATTATTAAGTCAGGGGAAGCTATGGCCATTCGTTTGCATATTGTTTCAAGCTTAATCAGCAGTGAAAAGATGATTTCTGCTATAGATGAAGGATTTCAAAAATCAACAGGAGGTAAAACAGCACCGTTAGACTCAAAAATTAAGCAATTTAAGGCTGCCTTTAGTGAGAAAATAAAAGTTGGAGATGTTTTTGAAATTATTAATGACCCTTCAAAAGGAGTCTGTATTTATAAAAACAGTAAATCAATCAGCGTAATTCCGGGAATAGATTTTAAATCAGCTTTGTTCGGGATTTGGCTTTGCGACAAACCAGCGGACAGCGATTTGAAAGAAAAAATGCTAGGTTTATAAAAAAGCCTCCCTTTCGGGAGGCACATGAGTTTTTTCAATCCCTTCGCCGGCATTATCCGGATCAGGTTCTAAGGTTGCATCTCAGCCCTTACAGGCGCTCCTTGAAAATTCCCTTAGTAAAAGTTTATAAAAAAATATGCCACTTTCTTTGAAGCATTTATTGGAAAAAAATCGACAGAATTAATTCTTCAAACTTTTTACAAATAATGAAATAAAAGCAGTATATTTGCAGAAGTTCTTTATTAAACAGTGCGGGATAGAGCAGGGGTAGCTCGTTGGGCTCATAACCCAAAGGTCGGGTGTTCGAATCACTCTCCCGCTACCGAATAAAGGTTGTCATAAATGGCAACCTTTTTTTTTAGTTTTCTTTAAAAGTTCTGTTATTCTAAAGGATAAAAATCAGGTACTCCCCTCTTCAGAAAAAAGCAAGTTAGAATTGGCCGATTATTCGCAATAATAGAATTGATTATCGATACCTATTACAAAAACAAGGTTAAACTTTATACAAATATCCATTCCCTTACCGCCACCTGAAAGCTCTTTCCAATTATAACCTTCAAAAGAATAAATTCCGTTATCAGTACCTATCACAAAAAGTTTTCCTGTTTCTAAATCGCAACTAATACTTAAGCCCTTACCATCACCGGTCACCTCACTCCAACCAAATCCATTGCCCTTATAAATCTTATTATTCGTTCCAACTACATAAGGAACATCATTGAAAGCACAAATATCTAAGCCCTTACCTTCGCCCGGATATTGAATCCATTGATCAAAATTATAATAGTAAATTCCATTATCAATACCCAAAATCCAAATTTTCCCTAAATTATTATCAATTGTGATTTTTTTTCCAAAACCACCTCCTGCCAATTCGCGCCAACCACCTGAAGTACCTTTGTAAATTTTTTGATCTGTACCAATTATAAAAGGTATACCATTATAGGCGCATATATCATAGCCCTTTCCATTACCCGGGTATTGATACCAATTAGAACCTTTAAAATAATAAATCCCGTGGTCTGAACCAATTGTCCACAAATACTTATTATCACATGCAATTTTCAGACCTGTTTCATTACCATCCAAAAGTTTCCATTGAGATTTTAAAACGAAAACAAATACAAATAACAAAATTGAAAAGTGTAATTTTTTGCACATTACGAATTGCTTTTGTGTAAAAAATTATTCTACCGATATTGAACCTTTTGCAAACATCCAGGGGGGCATTTCGTAATTGATTCTTTTTATTATCCCTTCAGCAACACTAACTTTTACCTCATTAGAGCCACACTGCGGATTACCGAAATAAGAAAAATAAATTTTAATAGAGTAATCCCCGGGTGCAAGTTGGAAAAATTTAGTTCCCCAAGACGCTTTATTTTTAACACCGTTTATTTCGATTATCGGATCAACGAAATATAAAAACCATGCTAAAGGAAAAAAACCAGTTTTTATTTGTATTCCCGTATTCATATTATTCTGTATTTATTTAAATTATTTTATCAATATATTTTTACTTCCTAAATTGTAAATCTTTAGATTTTTGAATAATTCAATTTAGTTTAAGTAGGGTAAAATTTCATTAAATGGCAATTGAATTACAATTGGTTCCAGAGGCATACCACAAGCACAATCTTCATTAATTTCAAAAGGAGCGTAAAATGATACTTTATCTGATAGAATTACACCTAGATTATTGAAATTTGCCATATTCAAAGACCTCGGATAACACTTGCCTACATCAGCATCATTCGACAATTCAGAAACTTTTTGAATTAACAATTTATTTACCCGATCAAAAAGTTCACTTTGATTTCCTTTAAACAGTGAAATATTTTCTGTAATTACATATTTTCCGTTTAACTTTTTATAAATCTCGAATTTATACCCGTTATACTGACCATTTGAAGAACATTTCTCAGTAGTGAAAACTATTTTAAAGTTTACATAAATTGACGTTGTTACCAAAGAGCCATAGCTGTCTCCCACACTTAAATCTTTTACGGTGCATTTTGGTTTTGGAACTGTATTCTTTACTTGGTTAAATAAATTAAATGATGTAAAAATTATTAAAGAAACAAGGAAATAAATTTTTTTCATGTTAATGGTATTAAAG
>JBKCIQ010000140.1:0-26053 GCA_046302135.1 Bacteroidota bacterium
GTTTCATTTCTCAGCGCAAAAGCCTTAATCATATTGCAATCCAAAAAAATAGTTGTACAATTATCTTATTAAACTTAAGATTTCACAACAATCTGTTTAACATTAAAATAATTCATAAATCAAAAAATAAAACAACTATAACGAACTATTTAACCCAAGAAAAATTTTTCAAGAATTAAAAAAATCCGGTTTACTGCATTTATTAAATTTCTAATACATTAAGAAGAAAACACAATGTTTTGAATTTCTTAAACTCCTGAATCATTAAAAAATGAATAAAACACTTTAACTAAAAACAGCTTAAGCTGAAGTTTTTTAAAATACTAGTTGATGTAGGCAGACATTTCATTTGCAAGTGATGATGCTTCCTTGCCGGCCGCCTCAGCAAAATCTTTGTCTCCGGATGCATAAATTATACTTCTGGATGCATTTACCAATAGTCCTACATCCTTATTAAGTCCGTGTTCACAGACCGCTTTTAAACTTCCTCCCTGAGCACCTACTCCCGGAATCAATAAAAAATGTTCAGGTATAATTTTTCTTACGGAAAGCAACAGTTCTGTCTTGGTTGCTCCAACCACAAACATCATATTTTCATTATTTCCCCACAACATAGATTTTGATAAAACCCGTTCAAATAGATTCATACCGTTGCAATCTTCAACCTGAAAATCAAAAGCCCCTTGGTTGCTGGTTAACGCCAGTAGAATTACCCATTTATCCTTTAAGGACAAAAAAGGCTTAACCGAGTCCGAGCCCATGTAAGGAGCAACAGTAATTGAATCGAATTGCATTTCCTGTAAAAATGCCTTTGCGTACATCGAACTCGTATTACCAATGTCTCCTCTCTTTGCGTCTGCGATTGTAAAATGATTAGGATAGTTTTTTTTTAAATACTGAATTGTTTTTTCCAAAGCAATCCAACCCTTAATTCCTAGAGCTTCATAAAAAGCTGTGTTTGGCTTGTAGGCGACACAATAATTTGCTGTTGAATCAATGATAGCACGATTAAATTCGAATACAGGGTCTTCATACCTGAACACCTCCTTTGGCATTTTTTCCGTGTCCGGGTCAAGTCCTACACACAAAAATGTTTTTTTTAATCTGATCTGCTCTATTAATTCTTTCCTTTTCACACCACAAATATGGGTATAATTTAATTGATGTTTAAATGTTTTTTTTAACTACTATTCATGAGTTTTAATCACTGAATTTGAACACCTTAAAATAAATAGACTTCTCTACCGGTTTAATAAAAAGTACTTAAATGGATTAAAAACTCATTTCTTCATAACTAACCGCATAAAATCAAAATTCAAAATTTACTCTTAGAATTAAAAAATTAGATTCAGGTTATCTTTAAAATTTTGATCAAAATTTTAACTTTGTGCAAATGAGAGCCAAAAAATACACTTTAAATACAATTGTTCTGATAAATATCTTCTTTTCACTTCAATTTTACTCCCAAACAATTAACTGTAACTTTCCACCTTTAGCAGGACAACTCATTAAATTTGGCACTTTTACAGGTTTACAATCCAGCGCAATCGATAGTGCAAAAGCAGACGCTTCAGGAAATTTCTCCTTCAAATTTAAAACGGATCGAGCAGGAATAGGTTATTTAATAACCGCAGAAAACAAACCCTACTTTTTAATCCTAGACAAAGGCGAAAATATCAAAATAAAGGGTGAGTACTTTTCAAATCCTGCAACTATCAGTGTGCTTGAAGGCAAACAAAATCAAATTTTTTCTGAATTCGCAACAGAACATCCCCGTAGAGAACAGGCTCTTACTGCATGGGATTATCTTGAGAAAATCTATACCAAAGATCCATTTTTTGCAAAACAAAAAAAACCGGTTAACGCAATTAAAGAAGAAAAAACTAGAATTAAAGATGAAGAAAGCAATTATTTAGAAAAAATAGACAAAAATTCATACGTATCGTGGTACTTGCCAACAAGAAAACTCGTAAGTTCTGTATCAATAATTGCGCAATACCGTGCAGAAGAAATTCCTGCAACCATTGAGGCATTTAGAAAATTGGATTACACTGATCAAAGACTTTACCACAGCGGATTGTTTAAAGACGCAATTGAAAGTCACTTTTGGTTTTTGGAAAACAGTGGAAGATCTTTGGATTCCGTTTTTATTGAAATGAAAAATTCAATAGATGTTTTGATAAATCAAATTAGTAAGGATGAAAAAAAGATGAATGAAATCACCGACTACCTTTTTGATTTATTGGAGAGGCAAAGCCTGTTTAATGCTTCAGAATATCTCGCGCTTAAGGTACTTAATGAAGTGAGTTGTACAATAAATAGTGATCTATCAAAACAACTGGAAACCTATAGGGCAATGAAGAAAGGTAACACAGCTCCTGATATTATTTTCCAGGGCGACCTTATTACTCCGGGATTTGCACAGAATAATATTCCAAAAAAATTATCAGAACTTAAATCAAAATATACAGTAATAGCTTTTGGTGCGAGCTGGTGTGAAAAATGTAAACAGGAATTACCTCAGATGGCAGGCATGTACAACAAATGGAAATCACAAGGTGTTGAGGTAGTTTTCGTTTCACTTGATGAAGATAAAAAAGCATTCAAAGAATTCACTTCTTCATTTCCTTTTATCAGTATGTGCGATTTTAAAAAATGGAGGAGTCCGGCGGCGGAGTCATATTACGTATTTGGAACTCCTACCCTATTCCTTTTGGATGAAAACAGAAAAATTATTCTACGTCCTAATTCCCTAAAGCAAATGGATGCCTGGGTTGACTGGTTTCTGGTTCAAGGAAATAAATAATATAGAATAATTGAGTCTAATTTTTATTCGTCTGTATATTGAAGATTACTCAATGTAATCTAAATCCTTACCAAAAGTTTCTTCCAGTTGGTACAAAGCAATAAATCCGATGATCATTACAACAACTCCTGTTACCATTGTTGCTTGCATTTTATCTTCAAAAAACAAAGAGATTAAACTGAGTAATCCTGATATGAGAATTGTTGAGGCACGTACAAAATTTGGTGCAGTTGTAGTTACTGTTGACCTTACATTGGTACCAAATAGTTCAGATGCAGTGCTTATAAAAACAGCCCAGTATCCCGTAGCAAATCCTATCAAACCAATTATTAAATAAAAGCCAAAGACTGAGATGCCTCCCAAGGTAAAATACAGGACGCATCCTAGCGTAGTTAGAATCAAGAAAAATAGAAGTGTTTTTTTTCTGCTTTTCAATAACTGGCTCATCAACCCTGAGAATAAATCACCGATTGTAATTCCTGCGTACGCATACATAATTGCCTTACCTGAGCTGATTGCATCCTTAGGTAATCCCAACTGAACGCTTAATTCGGGAGAGAAAAGCACCAGGGTTCCCATAACATACCACACGGGTACCGCAACAAAAATAATACTGAGGTATTTCTTTATCCTTTTCACAGATGTAAACAGCATAAAAAAGTTTCCTTTACTTACATTTTCTTTTTTGGTGTTTGAATACATGCCTGATTCCACTACTCCAATTCTTAGCACCAAAAGAAACAATCCCATAGCTCCACCAAGATAAAATGAGTGCCTCCAATTTTGAATAACTTCTCCCATAAAACCTGCAACAACTGCACCGAAAACACCGATGGTTGCAACAATCATGGTTCCTATTCCTCTCTTTTCTTTAGACATCGTTTCGCTGACTAGCGTAATTCCAGCACCAAGTTCTCCTGCAAGACCAAAACCCGAAATAAAACGTAACAAGGCATATAGCTCAACGGAGTTGATCATCCCATTTAAAATGTTTGCAATTGAGTAAGTTAAAATAGAACCAAACAAAACTGAAAGTCTACCTTTTTTATCTCCGAGAATTCCCCAAAAAATTCCTCCAACCAGCATTCCTGCCATTTGCCAGTTAAGTAAAAGTTTACCATAGTAAACATTTTTACTAAGCAATTCCTCGTTTCCAATTTGAGAAAATTGAATTTTTAATATTTCGTTAAGGGATTCTTTTCGTTCTACTCCAAAAAGCAATAAGTCATAAATATCAACGAAGTATCCTAATGCTGCAACTACAACGAGAGGAGTTATAATTTTTTCTTTGGTATTTAATGTTCTTTGATTCAAATCAGGGCTTGAAAATTTTTTTCGAAATTTTTGAATCTGCAGATATTATATTTAAAACATAAATACCCGAACTCAATGCATGAGCGTTTTCTATCTTGAAAAAATGTGTGTTGCCCTTTTTTACTTTTCTTTGATCCGATAAAAGTATTTTTCCACTCATATCATTAAACGTTATATCTAAGGTAGATTCGGTAGTTGAAAAATAATAAAGGTAAAACACACCCTCATCTGAATTATAAAAAACACTGCTTAATTCATCCTTATTTTTAGGGTATAAATATTGAATGCCACTAAGGGTTCCACTTGCCAAACAAAAGTTAGGTATTCCCCACCCTAACAAGGTATCAGGATTTGAAGCCTGATTACCTGAGTTTTTAATGGCACTTATGATTTCCATATTGGTTTTGTTGGCATTTGCTTGTGATATACAAGCGGTCATACCGGCAATTAGCGGAGAGGAGAAAGAGGTACCCCCTGACTGAATAACGCTTCCGCTCCACGGAGCAATAACATAAGTTCCGTTGCCGGTAGCGGCAACATCCGGCTTAATTCTACCATCAGCCGTTGGCCCAACACCACTAAAACCTGCCCTAACACCATTTGCATCAACTGCACCAACGGATAAAATGCTATCTGCATCAGCAGGAACACTGATGTATTTCCATGATCCGGAGCCTTCATTTCCTGCGCTGTTGCAAACAATTATTCCTTTTGATGCGGCAATATCTGCGGCAATAGTTGCTGTTGCTGTATTGCCATCCAAGTCTGCCCAAGTATGGTTTTGATAGGCACTGTCGAACAATGTATAACCCAATGAAGAATTGATTACATCTGCACCAATACTATCTGCGAATTCGGCACCTGCTAACCAGTTGTCTTCTTCAATGATCAACTCTGAGCCTGCATTTTCGGTTCTTAAAAGCCAATAAGACGCCTTAGGCGCCGTTCCAACCAAAACAGAAGGAAGATTAGATGCCATACAGCTAAGCACCATAGAACCATGGTCATTATCTTCATAAACGCCGATTTCATTGTCTACAAAATCCCATGTGCCCAAAAGCTGGCCGTTACTCCTTATGCTGTCAAAGCAAGACAGTGTATCGGCATTTTTAAACCCTGCATCCAAAACACAAATTATACTTGAGGCACCGTCAAATCCCTGATTGTGTAAACATACCCCTCCAATTTGATTAACTTGGTTGAAGGAAAGCCCGTAATCATAGTTGTCACTTGTAAGATTTAAACCATATTTTTTTTCAGCATCAGTACCGGACTTAATTTCGAATGCCTTATAATCAGAAGGTAATTTACATTTTAAAATATTTGTTTTTTTTACTGATTTGACAAAGGGAAGAACACGAATCTTATTCAAAGTAGAGCTATCATTAATCAGTACGGTTGTCGTATTGAGCCATCTGGATTGATGAAGAAATTTTGCTCCACACTCAGTTAATTTTTTAATATAGGAAGGATTGGGTGGCAAATCATTTTCAACTATTGGTATTCCCTGCCGAATTCTTCTAATAATTGCCCTGTCTGTCAGAAATGCAGAAGGCTCTTCAATTCTAAAAGGTGAGTTTTTTTTGTCCGTGAATTGAATAATATATTTTCCTGTCTGAGCTTGCGAAAAAGGCAAAAACGTAATCAAACAAAAAAAACAAAAAATAAATTTATTCATGGTCCAAAATCTATTGCTTTCATAGTGTAATGCAATCCGTATTTAATACTTCCCACCAAAATTGTCCCATTATTTTCCTGCCAGGTATAATCTTCTATTTCCTTGAAAATCATTCCTACACCCCGGGCATATTTTTCATTGTAATTTTTATAATACAACAATATGTTACCGGAGTCGAATTGGTTAACATGAAGTGTCTTTTCAAAAGATTTATAACCGTTGCTATATGGCACATCTACACTAGTGTATTCAAACTCCCACTCACCTAATGTATTAAAAGCATTCCCATTCCATGTCTTTCCCTGCTCTACAGGAAATACCAACTTAATTACTCTGTTGTTTTCTTCAACCAATTCAAATTTTTCATTGCTGATGTTTCCCCACCAAACGTCCTGAAGGTACCAACTGGTATCGGCTAATGTAACTGTATCATACTTGGTCCACTTTTTAAACCTTGAGATTTTTATAGCTGTTGAGCCGGAATTATCTTTAAAGTTTGAATCGATGACTTCCTTTATAAAGAACTTGTAATTCCTGGTTGGTGCATTTAAATCAGGGTAAACAGTACTGTCGCATTCATAAACTACATATGTGCCTATCTTACCCGGGAAATAATCTCTCCCGAAATCAACAGAGTCTATCACATTGTCTTTTTTGCACGAAAAAAACAATAGAAGTATTGTCAGAAAAAAGAAGTAATTTTTTGCCATCACTAATTCAGCAACATACTTGTAAAATTATAAAAATTAAACTGTAACAGAAAGGAGCAAAGAACGATTATTTAAGCCGCTTTGTGATGATTTTAGAAATATTACCAAACAATTGTCCTGGACTGAAACGTCTCCAATTCATTTCATTCAAATCCCCGCCGGATATCAAATAATAATCCAAATTACCTGCATTCATTTCCTTTAATACATGCTCTCTAAAATTAACAAGAACAACCCAACCATCCTCTTGTAGCTCCTCAAACCACTCCTGGTAATAATCATCTTCTCCCGAGTGGAAGTTTAAAATGTTTTCACCTATTAAAATAAATTTATTCACGCCATAGTACAATAAATCATCTGCAATTTCCCGTTTCAAAAGCATGATATCATTACCTATTGCATCATTCCATTCTCCAATTAACTCAATTATACAGTAACCTTCCTCGTAATCAACAAACAAAAGCTTTAGAAAAATAGTTTCAGACCCTATGTCATCCCACTGAGGATGAATTACAAAATTGTAAATTTGATTGGTAAATTCAACCTCACTGTGTTCTCTTCCGTAAAAAACAGTCCTATCATCTTCCTCGGCAAGGTAAAGATGCCTCCAGTTAAAAAAAGGTTCAATAGTATGCATGTAAGAAGAGAAAGAAAAAAAGTCTGTTAATGAACTTTTACATGCACATTGTTTTCGAATGAAACAACAAAACCATCAGTACCTTTAGATTTCATTTCAGCCTTATATGCTTCAGCATCGTTAAGTGTTGAGAATTTTCCTATTGTAACCTTATACAAGCCATTTTCTTCGTAATACCAAAAATCTTTGTACTTACTGTATTTAGCTTTATCAGGCTTTGATGCAAAAGCACCAATTTGAAGCCTGTACACAGTTTTGCTATCTGAACTGTTGTTAGAAGAATTATTTTTTTCAACAGGCTTATTTACTTCAATATTATCTTTCTTTGACTCATCCTTTTTTTCTTTTGATTCTCCTTCATTAACATTTTTATCGATAGTATTGGTTTTGGATTCGTTTTTAACTGTTTCTTCCTTTACCACATTAGAAACAACTTCCTTCTTTTCGGTTTCTTTATTGATATTTTCATTACCAATCACAATACTGTGAGGAGGTGATTCAAACTCTTGTTTAACACCGTTTTCAAGGTAAAATAATTTTGAATTAATGGTACCTGAATTGATATTAGCTGAGGGTGCAGTTAACTTTAATTTTACTGTAAACTGGGCATCGTTTGGAATAGCGACCCAAACGATTTTTGCACGTTGCTGATCAAAGGTCCAGCTTCCACCTCTTACGTCAATAGGTGTGGCGGTATAACCGGCAGGTAAATCCATCTGAAATTTGGCGAAACTGCTCAAACCACCTTTTGAAATATTAATGTCCACGCCAAAAGTTTCACCGGCATTAACAGACGCAGGGAGATTTGTTGAAAATTTTACGCTCTGTGAAATTAAATTTAATACAGGCAGTAATAAAACCAATGCGAAAGACAAATTTCGTTTTAAAATATATTTCATGATAAACAATTTAGTACAAATATTAATAAAAATCAAATGTTACTTTTTTGAATGAAAACAAATTATTCACAATGATTGTTATTTTACTCTATTGTGCCTGTTTTTAATCCTTTTTCAACATCCAATATCGGGCCCTAAATAATAATTAATTTTGTTTTTTGCTCAGAAAAATGAAAGAAAATCAAAATTTAGATAAAATATGTTCCCAAGTAAGGCGAGATATTTTAAGAATGGTTCACGCTGTCAATTCAGGTCACCCGGGTGGTTCATTGGGGTGTGTTGAATTTCTATCAATACTATACCTCGAAGTAATGAATCATAACCCTAAAAAATGGGACATGAATGGTAAGGGAGAAGATCTTTTTTTTCTTTCCAACGGTCATATTTCGCCGGTTTACTATTCTGTGCTTGCAAGATGTGGGTATTTTGATTTAAAAGAGCTTTCTACATTTAGAAAAATTAACTCAAGGCTTCAGGGCCATCCAACTACCCACGAAGAATTACCGGGAGTTAGGGTAGCCACAGGTTCGCTTGGCCAGGGATTAAGTGTTGCTATTGGATCAGCGCTAACCAAAAAATTAAACAGCGATAATGGCATCATATACTCTCTTCATGGAGATGGTGAATTACAGGAAGGTCAAATTTGGGAAGCGATGATGTACGCCGGAGCCAACAAAGTTGACAATTTGATTGCTACGGTTGATTTCAATGGCAGACAGATAGATGGAGATGTAAATGATGTTCTTACACTTGGAAATCTAAAACTGAAATTTGAATCTTTTGGTTGGCAAGTTGTTGAAGTGAACCATGGTAATGACTTAAAATTTGTAAGAGAAGGAATTAACACCGCCAAATCGTATCTCGGAAAGGGTAAACCCATTATAATCATATTAAAAACTGAAATGGGACAAGGTGTAGATTTCATGATGGGAACACATAAGTGGCACGGTGTTGCACCCAACGACGAACAATTAAAATCTGCACTTTCGCAGCTCGAAGAAACTCTTGGTGATTATTAAGCAAAAGATTCCAAATTGAAAAGAGTACTTTTCATATCTGCATTCCTTTTTAATTTAGGATTGCTTTCGGTTTTTTCTCAGGAAATTGAAAGAGAAAGCATAAGATTTGGGACAGATGCTAATGGCAAAACAACGCGTATTCTTTTCATTTATGATTGTTCATTTAGCATGTATTCCACCTGGATCAACAATGAATCGAGAATGGATGTTTCTAAAAGAATTCTTTCAGAATTTATGGACTCCCTTAAAAGCGTCCCAAATTTAGAAATTGCTTTCAGGTGTTATGGCCACCTTTCCCCATTTCAACAACGCGACTGCAAGGACAGCAGACTTGAAGTTCCTTTTGACATTCCTTCAGTTAATTCAGCGAAAATAAAAGCAAAATTATCCAAAATAAAACCTACCGGTACCACCCCAATCGCCTATACACTTGAAAAATGTGCCGAGGATTTCACACCATGCAGTAATTGTAAAAACATCATCATTTTAATAACAGATGGTGTAGAGGAATGTGATGGAGACCCATGTGCAGTTTCAGCTTCTCTGCAGAAAAACAATGTCTTTTTAAGACCGTTTATAATCGGTATAAGTGATATTTCAGGTTTTGTAAATGCTTTCTCTTGTATGGGTAAATTCTACGATGTAAACAACCCTGCAAACTTTTCTACTGTTTTAAAAAATATTATGACCCAGGCCATTACTCAAACAACTGTGCAGGTAAATCTAAATGACATCAATAAAAAACCAATGGAAACTGATGTTCCTATGACCTTTTACGATAAGCAGAATTCATCAATAAAATACAATTACATTCATACTTTAAATTCTAGAGGTTTACCAGACACAATTGTTCTAAATCCTGATTTGGTTTACGATCTCGTGGCACATACCATTCCGCCTATAGAGAAAAAAGATATAAAAATCACAAAGGGCAAACATAATACAATTGTTTTGGACGCTCCTCAAGGACAACTAAACGTTATGGTTGATGGTAACCATAAGATTATTCCCTTAAATGTAGTTGTTAGAAAATCCGGGGATGGAAAATCACTTAATGTACAGGAAACGGGCACGACAGTTAAATATCTGGTTGGAAAATATGATATTGAAATACTAACATTACCAAGAATAAACTTAAATAATGTAGAAATAACTCAAAGTGCAACCAAAACCATAAAAATTCCTGGTGCAGGTCTAGTGGCCGTTTATAAAAAAAGTAAAATTTTTGGGTCAATATATGTTGAAGAGACCGGGAAATTCAAATGGGTTTATAACCTTAACAATGAACTTGAAAATGAGGTATTCTATTTACAACCTGGCAACTATAGATTAGAATATAGACCCGAATCAGAAAAAGATTCGGAAAAAACAGTTGAAAAAAAATTCTCGGTAAAATCAGGACAAAATTTAACTTTAAATCTTTAAAATGTTACTTGAAAAATTTCTCATAAAGGAAAAAAAAGATACCCGCTCAGGATTTGGTGTGGGCCTTTTGGAGTTAGGCAGAAAAAACCCGGATGTGGTTGCATTGTGTGCCGACCTAACTGGTTCGCTTAAAATGGATGCTTTTCTAAAAGAATTTCCTGATCGGTTTTTTCAGGTTGGAATTGCAGAAGCTAACATGATGGGAATTGCCGCCGGAATGACCATTGGCGGTAAAATTCCATTTACCGGGACATTTGCAAATTTCTCTACCGGAAGAGTTTATGATCAGATCAGGCAAAGCATTGCATACAGCGGAAAGAATGTGAAAATTTGTGCCTCTCATGCCGGTTTAACCCTTGGAGAAGATGGTGCCACACATCAAATTTTAGAAGACATTGGGTTAATGAAAATGCTGCCTGGAATGTGTGTAATAAATCCATGTGACTTTAATCAAACAAAAGCTGCCACCCTAGCAATTTCTGAATGGAATGGCCCTGTGTATTTGAGATTCGGCAGACCGTCTGTTCAGGTATTTTATCCTCAAGATGAAAAATTTGAAATCGGGAAAGCGTGGAAAATTAAAGATGGAAGTGATGTGAGTATTTTCGCTACGGGCCATTTAGTTTGGAAAGCAATTGAAGCGGCAGACATTCTTGAACAAAAAAATATTTCTGCAGAGGTAATCAACATTCATACAATCAAACCAATTGATGAAAAAGCAATACTCGAATCTGTGCTTAAAACTGGCTGTGTTGTAAGCGCCGAAGAACATCAAATGAATGGTGGACTTGGCGACAGTATAGCACAAATACTTTCAAGAAAACATCCTGCGCCACATGAATATGTGGCTGTTAATGACAGTTTTGGTGAAAGTGGAACACCAGACCAACTCATGAAAAAGTATGGACTGGAGAAAGAGAATATTGTGGAAGCTGTGCTCAAATCAATAGCACGGAAAAAATAGGCATTAATTAAACCTTTCCGGTTTTTTCGCGTCTTAATACCGCTTTTTAATGAATACACCGGAGGATACAGAAATTTTAAGACTTTTTAGTGATGAAAACAGCCGCAACGCTGCGCTCTCATTATTGATTAAAAATTATCAGAAAGTACTGTATTGGCACATAAGAAAAATTGTCATTAACCACGATGATGCTGATGATGTTTTGCAAAACACATTTATAAAAATTTGGCGCGGCCTCAGCAATTTCAGAGGTGACAGTGCACTTTTTACCTGGGTATACAGAATTGCAACCAACGAATCACTGGCAATGCTCAGAAGTAAGAAACAACAAAATACAACAAGTATTCATCCTCTTGAATATCAATTGAGCAAAAGCCTCGAAAGCGATAAATACTTTAGCGGAGATGAGATACAGTTAAGACTACAACAGGCAATTTTAACTTTACCTGAAAAACAAAGAATAGTTTTTAATATGAGGTATTACGATGAAATGCCGTATGAAAAAATTGCAGAGATACTAGAAACCTCGGTTGGAGGACTGAAAGCCAATTACCATCATGCAGTAAAAAAAATAGAGGACTACATGAAAGAGCACGTAAATTCAAAAAATTAATTATTAAAGAAAAAAATATTGGAAAGATCTGAAGAAATAAAAAATGAAAACGAATCACTAAAAAGTGAATTTCCAATTTTATTTTCAATTAATAAAGAAAATTATTTTTCAGTTCCCGAAAATTATTTTAATGACTCAACATTCATATTAATTTCTAACTCTTTTATTCCACAAGAAAAGGTCAATCCTTTTCAAATTCCGAATTTATATTTTGAGGAAATGGAAAAAAATGTTTTCAAGGAAATACAAACACAAAGCATTAAAGAAAAAACATTAAACACACCAAAAAATTATTTTACTGAAACTGAAAACTTACTCACAACTCTCCTAGAACTTGAATCTATTAAAAACCAAAATAATTTCACGGTTCCTGATTCTTATTTTGAAGACAATAAAGAGCTAATCATTAAACAAAACAGATTTTCTAAAGAAACTATAATAAATAAAAGTGAAACATGGTCCAATATACTCGCTATTGCAGCTTGTTTTTGCGCTGTTTCATTATTTACTGTATTCATGTTGAAAAATCGTAAAGATGAAAAAATAAAATTGAGTTTAAATCACATTGAATCAATCAAAGAAAGCCCGGAAGAATTTGGATTAGACGAATTGATTTTGGCTGAAATGTATGAAGAGGAAAAAAAATCAAATACCCAATTAGAAATTAGGAATGAAACATTAATAGATGAAATTGTACAAGACCCAAGATTTGACGTAAATACTTTAATTGAAACAGAATGATAATAATAAATAATTGGAGTGTCTTCCCTAAAAATTAATAAAGATAAATTATTATAATATGAATTTCAAAATAACTAAATCGCTTCTGATAATACTGCTTAGCTATTTTAGTTGCAGTGCCATATTTTCACAGCCTTCCAGGCAGGAAACCAGGGACATGGTTAATGCAGAAAGAATTGCCTTCATCACTAAAGAAATTTCACTTACTTCAGATGAGGCTCAAAAATTATGGCCAATCATGAATGAAGCAGAGCAAAAAAGAGATGTATTAAGAAAGGAAAGAAATAAAATCCGAAAAAACATAGAGTTACTTTCAAGTAAAGTAAGTGAAACTGAATATGAGAATACGCTCAATTTTGAATCGCAATTCCACATGAAGGAAGCTGAAATATTCAAAGAAAGACAACTAAAATTAAAAAAAATATTCTCTTCAAAAAGAATTGTCGAACTATACAGAGCTGAAGATGAGTTTAAAAAATGGTTGATTAAAAACGTTAAGAATTCAAAGTAAAACGTTATGAAAAAAAAAATTCAACCAAACAAACAATTTACATTTTTTACCCTATTTCTTTATTCAGTATTTTTTTTCTCGCAGGGCCAAACAAAAATTGATTCAGTTGGAACTAAAATAAAAAAACCTAAGCATTATTTTTCAAATCTTATATTTACAAATTACTATAGTTCCAAGGAAAGAACTCTTGGTAAGCCTGCAACACAACAGGGCCTCAATGTATACAACAGACTAAAAACGTTGCAATACTCACAGATAAACTCCGGATTTTTATTTCCCTTAATTACAAAAGAAAAAATCAACAATGACAGTTCAAGTATTTCTAATTGGCATTTTTTACTAACCGGAAATTTTCTAAATGCATTTCCCGTTTTTTCCGGGTTAGAAAATCAACATATATTTTGCAGGTACAGCATAGGAACACGCTCAATGTACAACAACGGAAAAAAAGATGTTTTCTTCTTTGATTTTTCACCTTTTATGGCATTTGATTACAACTACTCAGAAAAAAAACAAATAAGATTATCAAATACATTTTTATGGAGTCATATTTTTTCTGAAAGGTTTTCATTCAGGTTAGGTTATACTCGATCATATATTTTCGGTGACCGTTTACTTTTACCACTCATCGGTTTCAGACTTGGTAAACTTGATGGTTCATATATGAGCTTTCAGTTTCCAAGAAACCTTACTATTAACCTACCATTAAAAAGATCTCTTTCTTTTAATCTTTTAGTTAAACCGGTAGGAAACGTCTTTGATTTTAAAGACCATGATTCTCTTTATTATGGGGCAAATAAAAAATTAATTTTAGGATGGAGAGATATTTGTCTTGGAACTGGTTTAGATTATCACCCGAATAGATTCATATCTTTATTTGTACATATAGGTGTAGCAACACAGAGGAGCAGTCTTGTATTATACTCAAAAGCAGCAAATGAAAATAATAAAGTTAATTCATATAAGTGGTTTTATTATGAAAATTTGGAAAGAGGTGCATACTTAAACCTTGGTTTTTCATTCAGGTTCGGTGAAACAAAAATTTCGGGAGGAAATTTCAACATTAACGAGTTAAATAATATCAATACCGAAAATGATCCAGGTAACACCAATGCAGGATCAAATTATCCTGTCACACCTGCCGGTTCTAAGGGAATAAATTCCTCACTCAAAATAAATGATCTTAACGACATCCTAAGTGATGTTGATCTCTATGACTGATTACATTTTCAGTTATGTAATCATCATTTATTAATTTATTCAAATTCATTTATTTTATTTTTAAATTTACCTTGGGAGATTGCCTATGGATTTAAAATACTTATGCAACAAAGTAATAGAAACTTCAAAAGAGGCTTCAGTATTTATAAAACAATTAGAGCTAAATTTTAATTACTCCAAGGTATTAAAAAAGGCAAAAAACGATCTCGTTAGTTATGTAGATATTGAAACGGAAAAATTACTAGTTAAGAACCTTAAGGTGATTTTTCCGGAGGCAGGATTTATCACCGAAGAAAAAACCAATTCTGAAACAAAAGAATTTAATTGGATAATTGACCCGTTAGATGGAACAACTAATTTTATTCATAGAATTCCAACGTACTGTATAAGTATAGCTTTAGCGAAAGGATCCAAAATTATTTTGGGCGTTGTGCATGAAATCAATAAAGACGAAACTTTTCACACAATAGAAAATGACATATCCTATTGCAACACCCAACCCATACAAACTTCAAAAAATCCTGAAATAAGCGAAAGTCTAATAGCAACGGGGTTTCCTGTGAATGAGTTCAGCGCATTAGAGGGATATAAACGCGCACTTGAATATTTTATTAGAAATACTCATGGAGTAAGAAGATTAGGTTCGGCCGCCGCCGACCTCTGTTATGTAGCATGTGGAAGATTTGACGGTTTTTTTGAATTGAATTTAAAACCATGGGATGTTGCCGCAGGTGCACTAATTGTAAAAAATGCCGGAGGTATCGTGACTGATTTTTCAGGAAAAGATAATTGGTTATTTGATAAAAGTATCATTGCAACTTCGACACCAATTAATAAAGAATTCTACAAAATCATTACTTCGTGTTTTAAAGAATAACTTAATTTATGTAATTTAAAGATTTTTTTGAAGTGAAAGGAATAGATAAAAGTCGCATATACAAAATCGAGTTCCCTGCAATACCTACTGCAGGTGTTTATTTTTTTAATACTGATTCCGGAATAAGATATGAAGTTAGATTTGGCAGGAGACAAGACAATATTCTGCACGCAACAATTGTTTTCGGTGTTGTAAACGAAGAATTTAACGGGGAAGAATATGTCACTACAAATCGTGGAGAGGTTTACAGAGTAATGCTTACCATTTCAGAAATAGTCAGGTCCTTTATGAAAGAACATCCTAAAATGATGTTCTATGAATTTCATGCTGTAGATACAGATGACGAAATTGAAGATAATACAAATTCGGGCAAATCCAATGCAAGGATGTACCTCTACCAAAGATATTTACCAATTATCTTCGATGAAAACTGGGAATTTAACATCATAGGAAACAGAGCCTTGGTAAAAAGATTAAATAACTGAGATATTATTTATATCCCGATACTTAGATTACTGCGCATTCTTAATTATCCTTACCTGGAAATAATTTTTATCACCATAATTAATACTCACCTCATTAATTACATTTCCTCTAAGTACTTTCAAAGAAATAGGCTCATATTTGTCAACATAATATCCAAGCCATTCCTTTAAATCCACTTTGCAAAATTTACTATTAACTGCGATGATTTCGTCACCCATCATCAACCCACAATTAAATGCCGGACTATCGGGAGCGATCAGTGTTATTTTTTTCCCTAAAGCACCATCAATTACTTTAAAGCCAAACACAGACTCGTTAATGTTTTGTGAATGATCTATAAAAATTTCCCAACCAAGTTTATTGAAACATCTGATTAATTCCGCCTCATAACTTTCTGTACCGTAGCAATATTTCTGAAACAAATGTGAAAGATCAGAGGAACTGACCTCGTTTACAATCCTTATAATATCTTTCTCAGAATATCCTTTCTGTTTTTTTCCAAATTCAGTGTAAAGAATTTTGCAAACGTCCTTTAAACTTTTCCTTCCATTAGTATTTACTGAAATGTTGACATCAAGAATCAATGCAAACAAATTACCTTCATCATAAATTGAAACCTTTCTGTACGGTGCACCGGGAACATATCCATCTAGCCAAGTATCAAAGGAGGAATCAGCAAGTGATAAATTGAACCTACCATAATTATGAAAATGTTTGTTCAATCTCTCCTCCAAAGTTTTAAAGTATTGTTCTTGAGTAAAAACACCGGACTCATAAAGTAAGAGATCACCATAATAGGTTGTAAAACCTTCATACACATAACCTGTCCTTGCATAGTTTTCTTTTGTGTAATCATAAGGCATCATTTCCTCAGGCCTTATTGTTTTAATGTTCCACAAATGAAAAAACTCATGACAACTTACCCCTAAAACATCCTCATAGGTGGTGCCCTTCATAAGTTGATGTCCCGGACCGATTGCAATGACGGTAGACTTAAGATGTTCAACTCCATGATAGAATTTGTAAGGTAAGATCTGAAACAAAAAATGATATTCGTTGATGGGAGCTTCACCAAAAAAATCGATACAATGTTCGGAAAATTGCTTAAAGTCATTAATTATTCTCTCTTCATCAGGATTACATTCGCCCACAAAATGCAGATGGACAGGCAAATCTTTTGCAAAAAAAGAAATGGTCTTTATTTGGGCACTTGCAATAAAAGGCGAATCTGCCAACTCATCAAAATTATCAGCACTAAAAGCAAAAGTTTCAGTTTTTTTTAAAGAGGTTGCAACTTTATAATGATCAGGTACGTTTAGAAGAACCACATGCTCTTCGTTCATACGCAAGGGAATATACATGCAACAATTAACAGGATTAACATACAACTGATGCTCATCAAGGTAACTTGATCCTGCATTGATTTCAGAGGCATAATAGCTATATATTACCTTCAACATTGATGTTCCTCCTGTTTGAACAGACCAACTATCCTTAGAGTTTTTTTGGAAAGAAAGCTGATTCCCATGTATGTCAAAAGCTTGAAACTTTTTTATGTTCTTGGCAAAATTACCAAGTTCGTACCGACCAGGCCTCCATGAAGGTAACTGCAAGTTGATTGATTCCCCTTTACAATCATTGATGAATATTTCAATGTTGATGTAGTGAGAATTGGGCTGATCCCATGAAAAAGTATACTGAATCATATATGAAAAATATCAACAAAATTAATCAATCCATCAATGAATTGAACTGACCTCTTTACATAAATATTAAATTTGTTTAATACAGACATGGACAAATTCAGAATTTTATTTTTTATATCAATTTGTGGTATCTATACCATATCATTTTCCCAATCGAAAATTCCAAATGAAAACCAATTTGATTTTTACAATTCACTTCCTGATGACACTGCAAAAGCTGAAAAACTTTATTCCATAGGATTTTCACTCAGAGCTGAAGATCCTATGCTCTCGTTTGCATATGCAAAAGAACTTTATAAATGTGCTATAAATATTGAAAGTAAAAAATATGAAGCCAAGGCATACAGCTTAACCGGAATACTAAACTATCGCGGAAGTCAATTTAACCGAGCGCTTGAATATCATTTTAAAGCTATAGAGATTCGAGAAAATCTTAAAGATCAATCTGAATTGGGGAAAAGCTATACAAATGTTGGCAATGTATATTCCGACCTTGGAAATTTTGAGTTGTCTGAAAAATTTCATCTAAAAGCCCTGAATATTTTTACTTTAAAAAAAGATGAAAAACAGATTCTGAATTGTCTTTGCAACCTAGGTGTTTTGAAACATGCTCAAAAAGAAGATAGCGCTGCTATAAAGAATCTTGAAAAAGCACTAATGCTTGCCGAGCAATTAAATGATTATGAATCAAGAGCAATGTGCTGTAATAACCTAGGATTAATTTATGAAGAGCGTAAAAACTGGGAAATGGCACTTAATTATTACTTTGAAAATGTAAGACTGAATGAGCAAATGGATACCAAAAAAAATCTTGCTTCGGGTTATTTTAATTTAGGCTCTGTCTATACAGCAATGAAAAATAAAGAAAAGGCAACAGAATGGCTGGAAAAATCTCTTAAAATTGCAACAAATAATGAATATGACGACGTAAAAGGAATGACACTTGAGAAAATGGCTGAAATAAGTGCCTTAAATGGAAATTATAAATTTGCATACGAACAAATCTGTGAGCAAAAAAAATTAGCTGAAAATTCATATTTGTCTCGCGATGAAATATCGGCACCTTTCATTTTACCAGAAGCAAAATCAAAGGAAAAAAGTTTATATGAAAACATTTTATCAGGTTGGTATTTGTTTGCGATTGGGTTAACTTTGGGAGTAATACCATTTATTTTTTTAAGACCCAAAAAGAAAAAATCATATGAGTAAGAAAAATAAAGGAAGGCAAGATGTGGTCTATAGCACAAACAGTAACTACGAATACAAAGACGATTCCGATGAAGAAAAAATTACGCTACCAAATGATCAGCAGAATCTAAAAATTTTTCTTGTTAGATTAGGAGGCAATAAGTCTGTTACTTGCATTACGGGATACATAGGTAAAGACGAAGATTTGGAAACACTTGGAAAACAGCTGAAACAAAAATGCGGAACAGGTGGCAGCATAAAGGAAGGAGAAATTTTAATACAAGGAGACAACCGCGATAAAGTTTTGAAAATACTAATTGATTTAGGTTATAAGGCAAAGAAAGCGGGAGGGTGAGCAATGAAAAAATGTAAAAATCAATTGAATCTTTCTTGATAACTATCTAGAATTCAACTCCCGAAGCATTTCTGCAACTTTTTTATCTACAACAAATGTTAGATCTTTTTCCGTTAGCTGTGAAATAGGTTTCCATCTGAAACTTTGCGCTCCATTTTTCTTTTCTGAAAAATCAAACTTACGGTTGGTAGTTACAATTTCTGATACCCTTTCTGACTCTACTATATAATAAATGCTTATCAGCTGTGCATTAGGATTGTATGCACTGGCTACAAAAAAATCAGTTGTATAAAAATGCTCCTTAATTTCAACTTCTAAACCAACTTCTTCTTTAAACTCTCTGACAATACATTCTTTTGTTCCTTCACCAAACTCAATACCACCACCGGGAAATTTCGTGATTTGTTTTCCTACTATCAACTCATCACTTAATAAAACACTATCGTCTTTAAATAATAATCCGTAAACCCGAACATTGAATGATTTTCTTACGTAAGCCATTTTCTTTTACTAAATCATTGAGATAAAACTTCTTTTAAAACCTCTTCATCATTTCTGGTATTTTCAAAAAAAGAAATAAGCTTTCTCATTACTGATTCAACTATGGAATCTGGACAACTTGCGCCACTTGTAAGAATAATTTTTACTTTATTTTTAACCGGAACATATCCTGAAGTTTGTTCAAGCTTTTGTTTTGGGTAATTGAAATGTTGTATAGATTCAGATGAAATTAATTCATCGGAACCGCATATAAAATAAGTCGGGAATTTGGTTTCAAGCAATTCTACAAGATGCGAAGTGTTAGAGCTATTATATCCTCCAACCACAACTGCAAAATCAGCCTCAGACTCTCTTAATGCAAGTGTCGCATCCTGGTTCTCATTAGTAGCATAGCACAGTGTATCTCTTGTATCTGCAAAATGAGATTTTAAATTTTCTTGTCCATACTTTTCAGCAGCAAGTTTTTTAAAATAATCTGCAATCTCAGCAGTTTCAGTTGCGAGCATGGTGGTCTGATTAATCACCCCTACCCTAGTCAGATCAGTTTCAGGATTAAATCCTTCGCTGTATTTACCTTTAAACTCTTCAAAAAATTCATTGTATTTTTTTTCTCCCTTAAAATAGGCTCCAAGTTTTTCAGCCTCATGAATATCTTTAATTACGATTGCCTTACTATGCTTCGCACTTCTAGAAAATGTGGCGCGTGTCTCTTCGTGCCTGTACTTACCGTGAATTATGACCGTGTAATTTCCATCACCGAGTTGCTCGGATTTTTTCCAGACGCGTTCTACAAATGGACATGTAGTGTTGTATTTCACAATTTCAATTCCTTTTTCAATTAATTTATTTTCTATTGAAACTGTTGTTCCGAAAGCAGGAATAATTACAATATCATCTTGTTTCAAATCTGAAAGTGGAATTATTTCATTGCCTTCCGTATCTTGAAGAAATTGCACACCCCTCGAAATTAAATCCTTGTTAACCTCAGGGTTATGTATCATTTGAGAAAGTAAAAAAATATTTTTACCGGGATTTTCATCGATGGCCTTAAATGAAATCTCAATAGCATTTTCAACTCCGTAACAAAAACCAAAATGCCGTGAAATGTAAAAACCTACAGGACCAAAATCTAAAAAAACAGGAGATAAATCTTTTTTTCTAGGATCCTGAATCTTCCTGAATTGTTTTATTTTGGAAATAACAGGACTCCTGTAAAATTCAGGTATATCAAAAGACTTCATTTGATTACAAAGTTAACAAAGTGAGTGGAATTTAACCCCCCGCTCAAACAAATACGCAAAATTCAATTAGAAAAAAGAAACTGATTGGGTTCAAGAAGATTATTCTTTACCGCAAACATTACAACACCCGCAGTATTATTTACTCCCAATTTGAAAAGAATATTCTTGCGATGCGTATTTACGGTATGCGTACTTAAAAAGAGCTTATCTGCTATTTGTTTATTTGAAAAACCCAATGCAATTAGATGAATAATTTCGGATTCCCTTTCAGTAATTCCGAAACCGGAACATGAAACCTGCCTTCCCTCGGCCTCATCATTAGAAATTAGAATATCAGCAATTTTTCCGCAAAGAAAACGTTCGCCAGAATGTGTTTTAAAAATAGCCTCAAATATTTCCTCACTTTCACATTCTGTAAGTAAACAACTACTGATACCTGACTGTAAAAAAAGATCGAATTCAGCTTTTTTAAGGTAGCCTGATATTGATAAAAATTTGGTACCTGAATATGATTTTTTTAATGTTGAAATTTCGGAGGCGGATATGTTTAATGAATCAGTTTCAAGAATAAGAAGATCTGGCCGCTTAATAAGTAACTGCTCAGAAATTTCTTCTTTGGATGAGTATTCTCCAACTATTTTAAATCTAACCTCAGATTCTAATATTGAGATTAATCCCCTGCGAATGATTTCGGAAGCGGAAAATATCAAAATACTGATTTTCATTGACTTATATTTAGAATTAGTTTAATTAAAGCAAAAGTAATTGCAAAAAAGTCAAAATCCAAATCAAACTGAATAAACTTTACCCTCAGTTGCTAACAAAGAATTAGAAAATACTGGCTTTACTTCCTCCAAGAATTTCGCATCATCTGTGTAGCGTGAAGAAAAGTGACCTATTAAAAGCGTTTTAACGGAAGATTTTTGCGCTATAATTCCTGCATCAGAAGCTGTACTGTGCATCGTTTTTTTTGCCCTATCCTGCATATCACTTAGAAAGGTACTCTCGTGATAAAGTAAATCTACACCACATACATATTGAATTAATTCTTCATCATAAACCGTATCGGAGCAATACGCAAAAGATCTTGGAGAAGGAGAATCTACGGTTAGCTCATCAAGAGGTACAACCATTCCATGTTCATTCAATGGATCAAGTCCTGATTTTATTTTATGGATCTCTGAAATTGAAATATTGTTTTCAATGAGTTTTTCTTTTATAATTTTTCGTGGCCATTTTTTTTCTCTGAAAAGAAATCCCGTACAAGGAATTCTATGCTTAAGTGGAAAAGAGAAAACCTCAACTTTATTATCTTCAAAGATCAACTCAAAAGCATCGGGATTTGTAAAATGATATTCAACATCAAAATTGAGATCAGTTTGTGATGCCTTATTTTGAATTTCAATGATATTTTTTAATTCAACAGGACAAAATAATTTTAATTTCTTTTTTCTACCAAGTAAATGAAAACTCTGCAATAGTCCTATTAATCCAAAATAATGATCACCATGTAAATGAGAAATTAAAATATAATCGATCTTTCTAAAACTTGCTTTGTATTTTCGAAGCTGAACCTGAGTTCCCTCACCGCAATCAATTAAAAAAAAACGCTCAGCTATGTTTAACAGCTGAGCGCTTGGGTTCCGGTTATTTGTTGGTAATGCCGAGCCACTACCCAATACCGTCAATTCAAATTTCTGCATTAATTGTTTACCATCATTTTTCTGGTTACTGTCTTTCCTTTGTATTCAACATTGTAGAAGTAAATTCCACCAGGTAAACCTGTTGCGTCAAATTCAATTTCATTCTGACCTTTAGAAGCATCAGTTTTTCTCTCCATAACAATTTTACCTAACATGTTATATACTGATATTTTCAATTTATCATCAGCCGGTACAGTTACATTAATATTAGTTTTACCACTGAATGGATTAGGTGAATTTTGTTTTACATTGAAATTCACATTGCCATTTTCCTGAAGACCAACTGAGTTTGGATTAATCACTATTTTGTAATAGCTGATTGTAAATGCATTAGGCGCAGTTGAACCTCCAAGATAAGCATTAACAGGAATACTTAAAGTATAAGTACCTGCAGTTGTAGGAGTTCCGTAAATTGCGGCACAACCGTTTGTATTTCCTAGCCAAGTGCAAAGGGAAGTTGGGCTAGATGTACCTGCACACATATAGGAAAGCCCCGGAGGCAAGTTATTAATACCAACCATGTGAACTGAGTCATATGCAAGTGCAGGGAAAGGCCATGGCAACACCTGCGTATCCTGTGGTACAACAACAGTAATGTTTTGAAGGTATGCAATTCCAACAGTTCCACTAACAAAATTGGTAACACTATCGGGATGAATTCCGGGATCGTTTAAAACTGTTGGATTAACAGTACAATTTTGCGTTTTTCCGTTAAATGTAACGAAAACAGAAGCAAAAAATAAAAACAAATAGATGTAGGATTTTTTCATGGTGTGTATTTTGGGTTAATTAATTTTGAATTAAATTTTTTGCATCATCCAATGTTGGAGCAATAGACAAAACCGAATCCAATTTGGAGATAGATATAATATTCTGAACCGGTTGATTTAAGTTACAAATCACTAATTTTCCTTCAGAACCGTTACAAAGTCGATTAGCGACAAGTATAGAACTTAATCCGGATGAATCGCAGTAGTTTGCTGATTCGAGATTGATAATAATGTTTTTAACACCATCGTTATTTAGGACAACAAATTCCGACTTTAGAGACGGTGCTATCAATGTATCTAAACGATCTGCCGTAAGATTCACAACAACATAAGATTCTTCTTTAATTATCTGATATGACATATTACCTTTATTTCTTTTAACAAAAATAATCAAATTTAGTCATAACTTCTACCTGCTAGCAAAAACATTACAGCCATTCTAACTGCAACACCGTTTTCTACCTGGTCCAAAATTATACTTTGTTCGTGGTCTGCAACCTCACTTGTAATTTCAACTCCTCTGTTTATTGGTCCCGGATGCATTACCAAAATTCTTTTACTCAATGATTCTAATATTTCCTTATTTAGACCATACAGCATGGTGTACTCCCTTAATGAAGGAAAATATTTTGTATCCTGTCTCTCTAATTGTATCCGTAACATATTAGCAACGTCACACCAATCCAATACTTTTCTTAAGTTCAGTTCTACCTCAACTCCAAGCGAAGTAATAAATTTTGGTATGAGTGTAGAAGGCCCGCAAACTTTAACCTCAGCGCCCAATTTTTTCAGACAATATATATTCGATAAAGCTACTCTGCTATGTAAAATATCTCCAACTATTGCAATTTTTTTCCCTTTAAGTCCGCCTAATTTTTCCTGAATTGAAAATGTATCCAAAAGGGCTTGTGTAGGATGTTCGTGTGCTCCATCTCCGGCATTAACAATTTTGGCATTTACCCTCTTGGAAAGATAGACCGCGGCACCGGGACTGCTGTGTCTCAAGACAACCATGTCAACTTTCATTGCCAAAATATTATTAACTGTATCAACCAATGTTTCTCCTTTTTTAACAGAGGAGGAACTGGCTGAAAAATTTATAACATCTGCAGACAATCGCTTTTGAGCAAGTTCAAAAGACAACTTTGTTCTTGTTGAATTTTCAAAGAAAAGGTTAGCAATCGTTATGTCACGCAAAGAGGGTACCTTTTTTATAGGACGATTAATAACCTCTTTAAAATTTTTTGATGTTGATAGTATTAAATCAATATCCTGCTTGGTGATATATTTAATTCCGAGTAGGTGTTGCGTAGATATTTTACTCATCCCGGAGCACGAAAATACAAAATTTTACTTCACGCATCCTAAACAATTAAATTATTGAAAACTTTTTAGAACTAACAGTTTAATAGAAGTCCTTATATAACAAATACTTTTTTCGGATTTTTTTAAAAGCGTCAATATCTTTTTGCCAGCCCCTAGAAATTTCTTCGGCTTTAATTCCTGATTTTATTTGCTTCTGCAATTTATCAGTTCCCGCATGCGCATTAAAATTCTCATCGAAAAATTCAGTAGAACTTTTCAATTCTAAATACATACCCTCTAACCAAAGTAAATTTACATGCTTCAGAGACATTGCATAGTCGACACCAAATCTGCGCAAATCGAATCCATAACACATTTGGTCTTTAAATTTAGGTTCCTTGGCACCGGGAAATGCCTTCGGAGTGAAGGAAAACTGCTTATTTTTTATGTTAGGGTGCCCCAGCACCTGAAAAGGCATTTCAGTTCCTCTACCCATGCTAACTACGGTTCCTTCAAACAACCCAAGTGACGGATAAAAATATACCGACATCATGTTAGGTAAATTTGGGGAAGGTTTAATAGGCAACTGATAATAATCTAAGTGAGTATAATTTTTCACCTTTACAACCACAAGATCACATTTTTTACTTTGAGGTAACCAACCTTCACCATTAACCATTTGTGCATACTCACCGCAGGTCATTCCATATACAATAGGAACCTTGTGCAGACCAAGGAACGAAGAAAATCCGGAATCGAGAACAGGGCCATCAACGTAGTGTCCGTTAGGATTTGGTCTATCAAGAACTATTAATTTTTTTCCGTAGTTGGCACATGCCTCCATGACATAACTCATAGTGGTTATATAGGTATAGAACCTGACACCTACATCCTGAATATCATAAATTACAACATCCACTCCTTTCAAATCAGACTTGGTTGGTTTATTATGTTTTCCATAAAGTGATATTACGGGAATGCCAGTTTTGGGGTCTTTATTATTCTGAACTTTTTCTCCTGCATCAGCTTCACCACGAAATCCATGTTCAGGGCCAAAAATCAATACAACGTTAACCTTAAGTTTAATCAATGTATCAACCAAATGAACGGAACCTATTTTTCCGGTTAAATTTGAAACAATTGCGACTTTTTTGTTTTTAAGCAATGGAAGGTACTCGGAAAAAGAAGCGGCCCCATTGATAACATCCTTTTCCTGCAAAATTTTTCCTTGAGCATGAGATGTTAATGTCGAATTTAAAACAACTAGCCAAAAAACAAAATATAAATATGACCTCAACATTTACAACAATATTGAATTTGAATCACAAAGTTAAGGCTTTGTCAACAGAAACAATCACATAACATAAAACAATGTAAATTTGA
>JBKCIQ010000141.1:0-4118 GCA_046302135.1 Bacteroidota bacterium
GATCATAAGTTAAATACAATTAAGTTAACTTTGTCCATCATTGATTTAATATTCGATGGATTCTAATTTTGTTGATTATGTAAAAATTTGTTGTCGCTCAGGCAAGGGGGGTGCAGGTGCAATCCATTTCAGAAGGGAAAAATTTATTGCAAAAGGCGGTCCTGATGGCGGTGATGGTGGTAGAGGTGGTCATATAATTTTAAGAGGAAATAAGCAACATTGGACCCTAATTCACTTAAAATACAGAAAACATGTAATTGCCGACGGTGGACAAAACGGGCAGGGTAAGAATTGTACTGGAAAATCAGGCGGTGATGTCATTTTAGATGTTCCCCTCGGAACCATTGCCAAAAATGCGGATACAGGCGAGGTTCTTTTTGAAATTACCAGCGATGGGGAGGAGCAGATTTTGCTTCCCGGTGGAAGAGGAGGGCTGGGTAACACACATTTTAAAACTGCAACCCGCCAGACGCCAAGATTTGCACAGCCGGGTGAACCTGGAGGAGAGCAATGGATGATCCTGGAATTAAAGGTGCTTGCTGATGTTGGGCTTGTAGGATTTCCTAATGCTGGAAAATCAACGTTGCTGTCAGTTTTAAGCGCGGCCAAACCGGAAATTGCAAACTATCCTTTTACTACATTGGTTCCTAATTTAGGTATAGTGAGATATCACGATTATAAATCGTTTATTTTGGCTGATATCCCTGGAATAATTGAAGGGGCACATGAAGGAAAGGGACTTGGATTAAGATTCCTCAGACACATAGAGCGAAATTCCATTTTGCTATTTCAAGTCAGCGCAGATAGTAAAGATATTGTTGACGAGTATAAAGTTTTATTGAATGAATTGAAATCGTATAATCCTGAACTTCTTGATAAAAAACGCTTACTCGCAGTTTCAAAATCAGATTTATTAGACGATGAACTAGAAAAGGAAATCAGAAAGGACATTAACAAAAGATTGAAAGGCAAAAATAAAATTCCACTTATTTTTTTCTCATCACACACTAAAAAAGGATTAAAAGAACTTACAGATATGCTTTGGCAAAGTCTAAACTATCCTTTCTGACTTAGTCTGATTTTTTTGCCCAAACCACATTCTGAATATTTTTCCCGAACATTAAATTACTACTTAAAAACTTTCTCTCCTTCCACTTGTAACTTTCAAAAAAACAAATGTCTTTCATTTCAAGTGATTCAAGGTGTGCTGTAATTTCTTTTTCAGAAAGATGCTTTTCAATGGGGGCATACATTGCATCCAATAGAGAAATCTCATGATTTTGCAATAAGCCCGTTGCGTTTACAAAAAACCTAGACCAATTATAAGGAATAATTTTCCCTAAGGTTCTATAACTGAAATGAATTAAACTTCCTATTGGAGCAAACTTACCATACAACATTAAATAAATAATTCCTCCGGGTTTACACACTCTTACCATCTCTGCAATTCCTCTTTTCCAATCGGATGTATGATGCATTACTCCATGAGAATGAACATAATCAAAATAATTATCTTGGTATGGAAGATTAAGTACGTTGCCTGATTTTAATTCCGGACAAACAGCGTGATTTTTTAATCTTGCTCCTACACTTTCTTTCTATTTAGGATTTAAGTCTATTCCATGAACTTCTTTTGCTTTTACTTGGCAAAAAAGATCTACCGCCCAACCTGTACCTCCAAAACCACAGTCAAGAATTTTTTTGTTATTAAAAAATTCTTTTTTAATGCCCAGTGTGGTTAAATAGTCATAGATAGTTTTTTCAATTTGTATATGGGGATGAATGTCTTCATAAAGTTTTGCTGTTTTGCTTTCAACGGAATTCATTTATTTTAGGATTTAATTTCGTTTTTTAACTGATTCATTTCCCGTCTAAGCAGAGCAATTTCCTGCGCAAGCTTTTTGTTTTCTTTTTGCAATTTAGAAACAACAATGGACAAATGCAGCAAGTAAATTAGTATTGCAAAAATAGCTGCGGTAAAAACAATGTTCGGCGGAGCAATTACACCTAGAATTTCAGCAACAACATCAAGTCCTTTTCTCCAAAATGAAAATACTACTAGAATTACGGTGCAGATGATCCAGATGATGGAATACTCCTCACGTAGATTGCCTTTTATTATCAGGTAGCTGATGTAAGCCAGAAAAATCAGGCTAACAATGACCGAAATGATTTGAATTTTTTCCATTTTCTTTTATCTTTTTCTTAATCTGGTAAAAATAACTGCTATACTAACTTTTATCATGTAGTAAACGGATGAAAATGCATTGATGCTGGATTTTCCACCCTGTCTTTCCTTCATTTTAACTGAAACCTCGCCTGTTTTAAGTCCAAATTTACAGTAAAGAATAATAGCCTCAGGTTCCGGGTATTCATCCGGATAATTCTCTGATAGTAATTGAAGGGCCTTTTTATTCAACATTCTGAAGCCGGAAGTTGAGTCAGTTATAATCATTCCCGTCAGAAAATAATTAAGGTTTTTGAAATAATTAATTCCCATTCTCCGCATAAAACTGCTCTGAAAACCTTGCTTAGAAATATATCTGGAACCTATTACCACATCGAGATTATTTTTTTTTAACTCATGGATCATATCTGGTATAAACTCAGGAGGATGTTGTCCATCACCATCAACCTGAACTGCATAATCGAACCCATTTTCTAGCGCAAATTTGTAGCCTGTTTCAACAGCGCCTCCAATTCCGAGATTAATAGGAAGGTGAATAGCAACACAATCCAGTTTTTTTATTACTTCTTCCGTTCGGTCAGTTGAACAATCATTAATCACTATAGGAATTATCTCGTAATCAGAATTACTTGAAGCGAGAATAATTTCATTAACTACAGAGCTAATAGATTTTTCTTCATTAAAGGCGGGTATGATTGCTGCTATCCTCAGGTTTTATAATTCTTGTTGTGCAAAATTATCTCATTTTTTATTTTCTAAGTCTTAACACTAAATCAATAAAAAATAATGTTAAAAAATGCCTGATGACCAAAGTAAAATTACTATATTTAAAATTCGTTTCTTTAAAAAAGTTAAGCAACAAAAATAAATTCTGATTAATTATTTGAAATAAACTTATGTCAACAGAAGTAGCAGCGGAAAATATTCACGAAGTTTTACAACGTTTTTTTGGTTTTGATTCATTCAAAGGTGAACAGGAAAAAATCATTCAAAGTGTTTTAGATGGTAAAGATACATTTGTTATAATGCCAACAGGGGGAGGGAAATCTCTTTGTTATCAGCTTCCTGCAATTATGTGTGAGGGTACGGCCATAATCGTTTCACCTTTAATTGCCCTGATGAAAAACCAAGTGGATGCAATTAGAGGATTTAGCAGTGAAAACGGAATTGCTCATTTCATGAACTCTTCATTGAATAAAACTGAGATCACTCAAGTTAAGAACGATGTTAAGTCAGGTAAAACTAAACTTTTATACGTTGCACCGGAGTCTCTCACCAAAGAAGATAATATCAAATTTTTTTCTGAATTTAAAATTTCATTTTTTGCAATTGATGAAGCTCATTGTATTTCAGAATGGGGACATGATTTTAGGCCGGAATACAGACGTTTGAGACCTATAATAGATAGAATTGGGCAAGTTCCTGTAATGGCGCTCACTGCAACAGCAACTCCGAAGGTTCAGCAAGATATTCAAAAGAATTTGGGTATGGTTTCCGCTAATCTTTTCAAATCGTCTTTTAATCGCTCCAATCTTTTTTATGAAATTCGACCTAAGAACAATGCAATTAAGGAGATTATAAAATATGTCCGACAAAATCCGGGTAAATCCGGAATTGTTTATTGTCTGTCCAGAAAAAAAGTTGAAGAACTTGCCGAGACATTGAAAGTAAATGGTATCAAAGCCTTGCCATATCATGCAGGGCTTGAGGCTAAGGAGCGGGCAAGAACTCAGGATATGTTTTTAATGGAAGAAATTGATGTTATAGTTGCAACAATTGCTTTCGGAATGGGGATAGACAAGCCTGATGTACAAAGCGTTTTTCACTTGGATATTCCGGATGATCTGGAGTCATATTACCAGGAGGCTGGTCGTGCAGGAAGGAACGAAAAGCCCGCATTTGCCATATTGCTTTACCAGGACCGTGATGT
>JBKCIQ010000142.1:0-20567 GCA_046302135.1 Bacteroidota bacterium
GTTGTGTCAATTCTATTTAATAGAATTTTTTTGTCAGAAAAATATTCATCAACAGCCATTTTTGCACCAGCCCAATAACCATAATCATCAATAATTAATACGCCAGATAATTCTAATTTTGGATAGAGATAATTTAGTTCGTGTTTTGTTGATTCATACCAATCTGTATCTAATCTAAGGATAGATATTTTATTTGGCATAGTATTCGGAATAGTATCTTCAACTTTACCTTTAATAAAAAAAAAATTTTGAATTGGATATTCTGTTCTTTCCATGTTATTTTTAACTTCTTCTATTGAAGCATAGCACCAATTATTTTTTAAGTCTTTTTGATTATTTTTCCATTCAGTGAAAGCTTTAATGTTATTGTCAGATAATCTATGGTCATTTTCACCTGGGCGAGTCATACCTTCAAATGTATCATAAAGATATATTTTTCTATTTGTTTCATTAAGTTCCTTTAAGGTGTATGCAATTAGCATCGTACTACCACCTCTCCATACTCCGCATTCAACGAAATCACCCAAAATATTATTTTTTAGAACATATTTAACCGATAGATATAAAGAAAACATTCTTTCTTTTGAGGTCATAGTATATTTTTCACATTTAGAGTAAATCCGATTAAACGTTTCATCTGTGATCATATCTTGGTCCCTATGTGAAATTAATCCTATTTCGATTCCAAAATAAGAAAATAAATTTTTAATAGCTTTTAATATTTTTACAAGCATATTGTTTGTTTTTCAAAGTTTTTAATTTGATTTTTTTCTCTCATAAATATAAATTAGGTTCGAACTTCGAGCAACATATGATTGCAAATTTTCTTTCCATACATAATTGGTTTTATTTGGTGACACCATGTCAACTAATCCAACTAAATTGTAATTTGATGATATATATTTTTTTGCCCATATAAAAACATGCTTATCCGTATTAGGCTGCACTAGTAAAGATAGAGGGTTGTTAAAGTATACAAAAAATTTTGGATTATTTTTTTCAATTGCTGTTGTAAACTCTCGTTGCCAATTTTTATGTTCAGGAACATCAATTACAACTGCTGTAAAATATGCATGTCTTGATAATGATAATCGGTCGGTATATAGGTAGAGTTCGGGCTCTGAACCAATTAGTGCAAAATTTTCATTTTTTTTCAAGTTTTTATTGAGCCAATTTCCAATTTCCATTGCCTCAGGAAATGGGTTAATGCCATATGTACTTCTTAAAACTTTGTAATAATCAGGTTTAAAGTAATAAGCTTTTAATTTATTGAAATGGAGGATGATAAAAATAAAAAATATAACTATTACTGTTGCTAATGTGAATTTTCTTTTTTTATTATTTAAGAATTTTACAATTTTATCAATAAAATTTCCACCCATAATAGATACTGCAGGTATTATTAATAAATAGTAATGACCATAGAAGTAAAAGCCTGGAAAAATCATTATAAATGAGAATAGAAATAATACTATTTGCAGTATATTGTAGTACTTGTTGTATTTTGTGTTAAATGCCATTATAAATCCACCTAAGGATATATACCAAATAATATGATGATTTTCTAATGTTCTTTCTAATGAATATTTAAAATTTTGGTACGCTTCATTAAGTCCTATGGTTGTAATATATTTTGTTGATATTTTATAAGTAAAAAAGAACATCTCATTAATTGAGCCATAATGATAAATCAAAATAAAAAATGAAATAATTGGGATTAAAAATCCTAGAACATAATGTAATAATGAGTTGAAAATAGTCTTTAAATTAAATTTATTTTCTTTCAATAATACTAATGCTAAATAAAAAAATATGATAGATGAAATTATTACAGCTGTTGTTTTTATCATAACTGCAATTGAAAAGAAAAGTCCAACTAGTAAAAAATATTTGTTTTGATTTATGTTTTTTATTGAAGGAACAAAAATTAATCCGATTGAAATGAAAAATATAACTAAGTGTTCTGATTGTATTGTAAAACCACTTATGTTCGGATTTAAAGATAAAATACAAAAAATTATAGCACTACATAGTGATATTACAGGTCTGAAAAATTTTCTTGATATAAAAAAAACAATGACAATATTCAATAAATTTAATATCGTAAAGCCTAAATGCAAATTATATAATTTATATCCAAATATTTTAATCATTAAGGCATATGCATAAAATAGCCCTGGGTATTTAAATTCATAAAAATCTTTATACGGTATTTTTCCTTCAAGAATCAATTTCCCAAAATATGCATATATGCCCTCATCTCTTTCAAAAGGAATTAGGAAGAAATTAGATCTGATTATATATGTAAATACAAGAAGTGCAATCAATAAGCCATATGAAAGAAATACTTCGGAATTTCTGTACTTGAGTAAATTTCTCTTTAAAAAAGAAAAATTTTCAATTTTACTTGTTTTGACCTCCTCCTTGAGCTTAATCGTATTATCATTGAGATTTCCCCCTTCCTGTTGCTTGTCTTCTTCCATACCTCTCAAATATATGAAATTGACTTTAATCAGTAGTAATTTTCATGTAAGTATTTGTACGGATTTAAGTTAATATTGGTATTTTAACAGAGCTGACTTTAATAAAGAAAAGCAAAACAACAATAGAAAAAATCAGTAATCAGTTTGCTAAAAAATGTAACTTCCGATTTAATTTAATTCTATGATATCGGATTAGAACTTTGATCTTATTCTTCGAACTACCCTTCTTCCTTTTTTTCTGAAGTAATTCCCGTATCTGGCTCGTAAAAAATTAGATTTTCCCCTAATGATATAACTGTAGGAAAAAGTCGCTGTTAAATAGGAATCGTTGTGGTTATTGTCTCCTCTCTTATCCGGTGAGTCTGGCACTCCATCATTGTTGCTATCCCATGATAATCCGTCATAGTTTCCTGAAAAGCCGGGCGCAAAAGCCTCCGCCTCGTTTATGTTGGTGCTGTAAACAACTTGTGCGGTTTCTGTGGAAATTTTACTTGGATCCGGGTAAAATGAATGTATGTCATCTAGGTAATCAGTGAATACAGTCCTCCAGTTTAATTCGAAACCAAAACGATGTCTCTTACCGTGAGAGTAATGCATACCTAACCCTACCGGTATTGCAAATGTAACAGGACTGTATGGCTTTGACTGACCCTCTGTTTTAAGCTTTCTCACTGCAACTTTTTTTCCATCAGAAAGCGTCTTAGGATTATGGTAAAGTAAAGCGGCACCTGTAAATGCGTAGAACCTAAGCGCGTTCCTAAATCTGTAGGATCCTCCAAGATCGGTATTTTCTGCAAACTGCCACTGGATTGTACCGGCCATTTCAACTATATTGTTTGTGAAATTAAAATTCCTATACCTTCTTCCTGGATTGGTGGTTAAAGCATCGTCTCCTGCGATTCTGATAAAAGACATTTCCCCCTTTATGTAGAATTTATCCCTGAATCTATACCTGTAAAATCCGGTAATGGCAAAACGTGTTTTGGCCATTTTCATATCTGCCAAAAAATCTCTCCTGATGTTTTCCTTTCCGCCAATGTCACCGAGATAATTTGACGCACCGACGCTTCCGCCAAAATCAATATTGTATTGGGCATGGGCAAGAAAAAATGTAAACAGCCCCAAAAGCGTAAATTTAAAGTGCTTATTGATCATTTATGATAAATACACTAAATACAAATGTAATTAATTTTTATTTTAGTGCCTAATGTAACTAAATTTGACTAGTATTCACTTCTAACATGTTAAATAGGGTAATCAAATTATTTGAAATCGAAAAGCCAATCATTCAGGCTGGAATGATTTGGTGCAGTGGCTGGGAGTTGGCATCTGCAGTAAGCAATTCAGGAGGGTTAGGTATCATTGGTGCAGGAAGTATGTACCCTGATTTACTTTTGCATCACATCAGGAAATGTAAACAAAACACCAAAAACAATTTTGCGGTAAATCTGCCATTATTATATCCTCAAATAGAGGAACACATTAAAATAATTCTTGATGAGAAAGTTAAAATTGTTTTCACTAGCGCGGGAAATCCAAAGACCTGGACAGGAATTCTTAAACAAAATGGTGTTAAGGTTGTTCACGTAGTTAGTAACCTTAAATTCGCGTTGAAGGCAAAAGATGCCGGGGTAGATGCAATAGTTGCTGAAGGTTTTGAGGCAGGTGGGCATAATGGTAGAGAAGAAACTACAACCATGGTCTTGATACCTTTTATTAGGAAGAACATTGATATCCCTCTGATTGCCGCCGGTGGAATTGCATGCGGAAAATCAATGCTTGCTGCATTTGCATTGGGAGCTGAGGGTGTACAGATAGGTTCAAGATTTGTAGCTACCCACGAGGCATCAGCTCATCATCATTTCAAAAATGCAATAATCAATTCCTCTGAAGGTGACACCAGGCTGTCATTAAAACAGTTAACTCCTGTTAGGCTTTTAAAAAATAAATTTTCAATTGATGTAGAAGCGGCGGAACTTAGAGGTGAAAACACAGATTATTTACAAAATCTGTTAGGTAGGGGCAGGGCAAAGAAGGGGATGTTCGAAGGTGATTTAACAGATGGAGAGCTGGAAATCGGTCAGGTTAGTGCGGGGATCAAAGAAATCAAATCTGCGGCCGAAGTAACTGATGAAATATGGAAAGAATTTATTTCTGAAAAAACTAAATTGGAGAAATTGACTTTCAATTGAATACTATACTAATAAAAAAATTTAAATGATAAACTTCAATAAATTCTCTCTTGAAAACGGTTTAAAAGTATTGGTTCACGAAGACGATTCAACTCCGATGGCTTGCGTAAACATACTTTACGATGTAGGAGCCAGGGATGAAGATCCGGAAAAAACCGGGTTCGCACATTTATTCGAACATCTTATGTTTGGTGGGTCGGTTAACATTCCAAATTATGACACACCATTACAATTGGTCGGTGGAGAAAATAATGCATTTACAACAAATGATATTACCAATTATTATTTAACTCTTCCTGCCAATAACCTTGAAACCGCATTCTGGTTGGAAAGTGATCGCATGCTGAGTCTTGCCTTTTCCGAAAAAAGTCTTGAGGTACAGCGAGGTGTTGTAATTGAGGAATTCAAACAGAGATACCTCAATCAGCCTTACGGCGATGTGTGGTTGTTGCTTCGGCCTATGGCTTACAAAATACATCCTTATCGTTGGCCAACCATTGGTAAAGAAATCTCTCACATTGAAAACGCAACCATGCAGGATGTTAAAGATTTCTTCAAAAAATTTTACATACCATCCAACGCTATACTCGTAATTGCAGGTAATGTAAAAACAGATGAAGTAAAAATACTTGCAGAAAAATGGTTCGGTCCAATACCTTCCGGTTTGAAGTTTGTACGAAATCTTCCCGCTGAGCCAAGACAGTTGGCGGCAAGAAAGGAGACTGTTTATCGCGATGTACCTGCGAATGCCATATACAAAGTTTATCACATGTGCTCGCGAAAAGATCAGGATTTTTATGCAACAGACATCATCAGCGATATTTTATCAAGAGGTAATTCCGCGAGGCTCTACATTGAGCTTGTGAAGAATAAGAAACTTTTTTCTGATGTCAGTGCATATGTTATGGCAGAGTTTGACAAAAGTTTATTTTGTATCTCAGGAAAAATATCTGAGGGTGTTTCTGTAGAAGATGCTGAGAAAGGTATTAACGATGAACTGATGAAGATTGTAAGAGGTGAAATTTCTGAGCGAGAAATTACAAAATGTAAAAATAAAATAGAAGCATCATTAATATTTTCAGAAACTGACCTCGGAACCAAAGCGACCAATCTTGCCATTTATGAACTTTTTGGTGATGCTAATGGAGTAAACACGGAAGGTGAGAAGTTTCAGGCGGTAAAACTTGAAGATATCGTTCGTGTAGCAGAGGAAATCTTTGTTGAGGAAAACTGTACAACACTCTATTATTTAAAAAAATAAAATTAAACAAGATTCAAATGCTAGTAAGAGATCAGGCACCTGCCTACAACAAAATAGATAAAATTTCTATAACGGAAGCAAAGAAAGAAACGCTGGATAACGGTATAAGTGTTTATTCAATTGACAGTGGCAGTCAGGAATTGGTAAGGGTTGAGTTTAATTTCAAAGGGGGTTCATGGACTCAGAGTAAAAAACTTCAGGCCTCGCACACGCTGAATATGTTAGAGAACGGAACCGCAAACTATACAGCTGATGAAATCTCTGAGCATCTTGATTTTTATGGGTCTTTCTTTGAAGCTGCTTCCGGTTTCGATCGTTCATTAACAGCTCTTTATTCTCTGAATAAGCATCTTGATAATTCTATAGGTTACGTTGAAGAAATCATTAAAAATCCTACTTTCCCTAAAGATGAATATGATATTTTTCTTGAGAATTCAATTCAGAGATTTTTAGTTAATTCCAAAAAAGTTTCATTCATTTCCAAAAATGAATTTGCATCATTTATATTTGGTGATGACCATCCCTACAACAATAAAGTTACAAATGAAAATTTCAAGTCATTAACTAGAGACGATCTGACAGATTTTTATGGTAAACATTTTAATTATAAGAATTGTTCAATAATTATTTCAGGTCGCCTTCCTTCAAATTATATTACATTACTTAATAATCATTTCGGTACAGGAAAATGGGGTAGCGATGTAAAACTGCAAGATCCATCATTTGAAATTAAATCTTCTGAGCAAAGAAAACACCTTATAGTTAAAGAGGATGCAATCCAAAGCTCAATTCGTATAGGAAGAAGCTTATTCAATAAAAAACACCCTGATTATTTTAAGTTTCAGCTCTTGAATACTGTTTTGGGTGGTTATTTTGGCTCACGACTAATGTCAAACATTAGAGAGGATAAAGGCTACACTTATGGTATTGGGTCCGGCCTTGTTTCATTAATAAATGGGGGCTATTTTTTTATAAGTACAGAAGTTGGAATTGATGTAACTCAAAAAACACTTGATGAGATTTATTTTGAGATCAAAAGGCTTCGAGAAGAGTTGATTCCTGAAGAGGAATTAAAGCTTGTGAAAAATTATTTTTTAGGTTCTTTTTTAAGAAGTATAGATGGGCCTTTTGCACTGGCAGAGAAATTTAAAGCTGTTTGGGAATTTGGAATGGATTACAATTATTACACAAGATATATTGATGAGGTTAGCAATTGTACAGCTGAAGAATTGCTTGATATCGCAAATAAGTATTTGCAGGAAGAGGATTTGATAGAGTTGGTTGTTGGTAAAAAATGATTACCACTGATTTTTTTTCTTGATTTCAAAAAAGAAAATCGCTCCAAATTTCACTTGATTTTTGAAGTCTTTTTGGCACAGTCTTTAAATTGAATGAGTCTTTATTGAAATTAGTACTTATCTCATTCCAGGATAAAGGTATTGAAACAGGTGCGCCTTTAAATGGTCTAACTGAATATGGTGCTGCCATTGTTTTACCACGACTATTTTGCAGATAATCAATATAAATTTTTTTTTCTCTTAATGCAGGATTTCTTACCAGGCTAGTCAAACCAGGGAATTTGGAGTTTAGGATCTTAGCATAGTTAAATGCAAAATCTTTAGCTTCTTTATATTTTAAATTGTTTTTGTTTTGGATGTAGATATGTAATCCGTTAGCACCTGATGTTTTGCAGAAAGATTTTATCCCGTGTTTTTTTAGTAAATCATTTAAACCCTTTGCAACTATTATTACATTCTCAAATTCTGTTTCCTGTGGATCCAGATCAAATACAATCCAGTCAGGATAATTTAGACTTCCAACTCTTGAAATCCAAGGGTGTATTTCAATACATCCAAGATTTACCATAAAGATTAAGCTTTCGCAAGAGTCACAGATTAAATATTCTGTTGTTTTCTTCGAGGATGTGGATTTTATTTTTTTTGTTTTTATCCATTCAGGTAGCTTTAATTTACCTACGTCTTTCTGATAAAAACTTTTCCCTGAATAACCATCGGGATATCGATGTAATGTTTGGGGTCTGTCTTTTACGAAAGGTAAAATATATTGGCAGATATCAATGTAATAGTTTACCAAATCCAGTTTCGTAATTTTATCTTCAGGCCAGAATAATTTATCAGGATTCGAAATTTTTAACTCGCGATTTCCGATTTTCATTAGTACTGAATCATTTGAATCGGGCATTGATATCAAGAGTAACTTCTTTTGGTTTTTTGTCCTCCCTTAAACCAATAAATGTAGGCTGTCGCATTAATCCATCTTCAGTCCATTCATTAAATTTAATCTGACAGACTATTTTAGGTTTTAACCAATGGATTTTGCTGTCTAATTTTAAAGGTATCCTGAACGGAGAACCATCAGATATTATATATTGGAATTTATTAAATAAGTTCTCTAGCATTATAAAACTAAATCCTGTTCCGCAATGCCCTATGTATTTCCATGATTTACCTTCTTTAATTCCAAGAATTATTGACCCGAAATATAATCTTTCACCTTTTGGTTGGGTATAGCCAACAATAACCGCTTCCTGTTCATAAAGGTTTTTAATTTTTAACCATTGTCCGGACCTTGTACCTGTAAAATAAGAACCTAAAGCATATTTTGCGATTATTCCTTCAGAACCGGTTTTCTTACAATTATTATAAAATTCAATCCCATTTCCTCTTGTGAAGTGGGAGACTTTTATATTTTTAAATTTTTTAGTTTCGAAAATATCTTTTAATATTTCCTTTCTGAAAATAAGGGGAAGATTTAGCAAACTGTATCCGTTCAAGTACATTATGTCAAATACATAATAAGTCGGCAATAAATTATTCTCTTTTAAATTTTGAAGTAGTTGAAATTTTGTATTTCCATTTTTATCTTCAATTGCAATTTCACCATCAAGAATCATATTTTCATCCATTTGTTCAAGGTCTTTTCGAATCTCTACATATAAATTTTCAAATGCTAATTTATTTCTGCTATAAATTTTACATTGCTTGTTTTCTATGTGTGATATTGCCCTGAAACCATCGTATTTATTTTCGAATATCCAGTCCGGATGATCAAATGAAATTTCTTTAGACCGGCAAAGCATTGGTTTAATGAATTCAGGTAATTTTTTACCCAAAGGTTTTAATATTTTTCTTGTTTCAGAATTTTGATTTGCCTCTACTATGCCTGCTGAATATATTTTTGGATTTAATTCAGTTTTTAAATTATTTCTCATTTACAAATTAACTTTTTACATGAAAAATCAACCAGTTCCTATTGTTTTTTAACCTGATCATTTCAAATAGACCTTTAAGTTTATTTCCAAAAAATTCAATCTTTATTTTACCTTCAGATAGGGCTTCTTTAATTTTTTTCTCTTGTTCAACTTTTGAATTTTTTTCTTTTGACTCGCAGCTCATTTCATATAATCCTTTATCCCATATTTTAATCGTTCCAGAGCCGTATTCACCTTTTGGTATTATACCCTCAAATGACAAATATTTCAAATCATGGTCCTCTACCATTATACCTAACCTCTTTTCTTTTTCATTTAGTTCCATTCCTTTGGGAATTGCCCAACTTTTAAGCACTCCGTCAACTTCAAGACGTAAATCATGGTGCCAGTGTCTTGCATTATGTTCGTGCACTACAAAATGAAATTTTTCAAGTTCTTTTAGTTTTTTTTCAATAAATTTTTTAACTCTTCATGAAGAAAAGTATATGCCATACACCATGGCATAATTTTTTTAAAACTTTTAATTAAAATTTCTTTTATGAAATCCGAAAGCAAATTGAATGATCTGATAATGACCTTGATTATCGTTAATGAAGACAGGTACAACGCATTTGAATCAGCAAAATCAATTGTAGATGAGGCAGTTTTTAAAACCTGGCTCGATAAAATGAGTAATCAGAGTCTTTCGTTTAAAAATGAGTTGTATATTTTTTTAAGTGATAAAGCTATGATTGAGAGCTTCTCACCTGATCATGGTACTCTTTCCGGTAAAATATATAAGATTTGGATGGATATTAAATCCTTCATTTCAAAAGATAAGCTTTCCGGAATTATTTCTTCGCTGGAGTTCGGTGAAGATTCAGCCTTAAAAATATATGATGAAGTTCTAAGTAACAGAGAATTACTTTCTGAAGAATTATTTGATACAATCAACAGACATCAACTTAAAATTAAAGAAGATTTTATAACACTGTCAAAGCTTAGTAAACTTGAGGAGTCAGAAACATAAATTTTTATTTTTCGAGCTGAATGAATCCCTCGCTGATATGATCGATTAGTTCTGATGCTAGCATTGATTCTTCTCCTGATATTTCTGAGGCTAAATCTCCCGCTAAACCATGTAGGTATACACCAATGAAGGATGCTTCTAATGGGCCATATCCTCTTGCTAAAAGTCCCGTTAAAATTCCGGTTAGCACATCTCCACTTCCGCCTTTTGCCATTCCGGGGTTACCGGTAGAATTAAAATAAATATTTCTTGTAGGAGTTACAATTGCCGTATGAGCTCCTTTAAGAATAATGATGAGGTGGTATTTCGTTGCAAGTTGCTTGGCTGTTTCTATTCTTTCAAAGCTGTTATTATGTTTTTCGGTCAACCGATCAAATTCTTTTGGATGTGGTGTTAGAATACTCAAAGGAGGAAGAAATCCAAGTAGTGTTTTATTTTCTGATAGTAAATTAATTCAATCTGCATCAATCACCAGTTTCCCCTGATAATTTTGAAATATTTGTTTCAAAACTTTACCGCTTTCTTCTTTTGTTCCTACTCCGGGACCAAATCCAATCGCATTGTACGTTCCCAATTCAGGTAATTCAGTAAGGTATTCATAATTTGAATCCTGACTCACCATGGCTTCAGGTAAGGAATTCTGCAAAATGTTTGTTCCGCAGGATGGTACGTGAATCGTTAGTAATCCGGCTCCTGATTTAAGACATGCTTTCGAAGAAAGAAATGCAGCTCCCATTTTACCTAAGGACCCTGCAATTATTAATGCATGGCCGAATGTTCCCTTATGAGAAAATTTTCCCCGTTTTTTTAATAATGAAGAAATGTCTGTACGTTCTATGTAAAAATTTTCGCACTTGCTTTCCTTTATAAATTCATTGTAAAGTCCGATATCTAAAACTATAAATTCACCACAAAACTTTCCCGTTTCAGGAAGTAAAAAAGTGTATTTTGGTTGCTGAAAACTCAGAGTAATTGATGCGTAAATAATATTTGAAGTCTCCGGATTTTGAAATTCATCATGCATTAAACCGCTGGGAACATCTATTGAAATAACGGGAATTAACGTTTCATTTATTGTTTTAATTAGCTCACTGGTAAATCCGCTGACAGGCCTGTTTAAACCAGTACCATAAATTGCATCAACAATTAAAGATTCGTTGCGAATAGAAAATAGCTCCTTCTTAAAAACTTCTAAATTATTTTCGTTAAGATGTTCTACTTTAATTTTTTTTCCACTTTTCAACTTTTCATAATTGTACTGGAAATCATTTGAAGTTCTTTCAGAGGACTGATCAATAATATATACTGAAAGATTTAAACCTCTCGTACCCAACCTATCGTAAACCAATCTTGCTATGGCTAATCCATCACCTCCGTTATTTCCTTTTCCGCAAACAACAACTAGATTTTTTGTGTTTTCTGAAATTATGTTGCATATGTGGTTGCTGCATGCCTCTGCGGCACGCTCCATTAGTTCAGTCGAAGTTATATTTTGCCTACTAATGGTTACCGCATCAAGCTCCCGTATTTGTTCTTTGTTTAATATTTTTATCATTCAAACCTGATGAATATAAATTAAATTTCTTCGTGGTAATCAATTATTAATCCTTCCTCAGGGCTCACTCCAATTAATCTTTTCTCAGCACCGAAATCAAGTATTAAGGCATCCGCAAGATATTCATTTCCGTCTTTTGAAAGTTGAACAGATCTGATTTCATTACCGGTAATGTCTTTCCAGAATTTGTCGTTATTAGCATTATATTCTTTAAGTATTATTTTTCCCTCAAACTCATTTTTAAATTTTATGCTTTGTAATTCAAAATCAAATTGGTCGTCAAAAAATATTCTATCACTTTCTTCGCTTGCTGATAAAGTTAACTCCAAATCATCCTGCGTCTGAAGTTTTAATTTATCAATGAAAACGTATGGATTATTTTCTACAGTTTTGTTTATCCAGACAAAATAAATTATGTTTTTTAATATTTTTCCTTCTAGTTCATTGAGTCTTTTTAATTCGTTTAGACTAAAATATTTTTTTATAGATTCTTTTTCCATAATTAATTAATTGAAATCTTCCAAGCTCATATCAAGCCAATCCAACACAGAATTACAAAGAATATTTTTTTTATGTTCATCTGAAATAGGTGCAGACTTTACCAATTCACCTGGAACCGATTCACCCAATGGAAAAGGGTAATCGGAACCTTGCATTATTTTCTTAGATCCTATCATATCAATAACATATTGTAACATTTTGTGATCGCAGGTGTGTGAGTCCACCCAAAATTGACCAAGATATTTTTTAGGATTATGAGGGTTGTCAATTGCAACTAAATCAGGTCTGCATTCCCATCCGTGAATTATTCTTCCCAGAGTAGGCAAAAAACTTCCGCCACCATGCGCGAATGCAACTTTTAGTTTTGGATGTTTCTCAAAGATGCCTCCAAATATCATGGAGCAAATTGCACGCGATATTTCGGCAGGCATTCCAACCAACCACGGTAACCAATATTTGCTCATGTGTTCTTGTCCCATCATTTGCCAGGGATGAATCAGTATTGCTGCATGAAGAGACTCAGCTGCTGCAAAAAAATCAGCAAATTCAGGTTCGTTAAGATTTTTATTGTTGATGTTGCTTCCAATTTGCACTCCTTTCATACCGGCTTTCATGCAACGTTCAAGTTCTGAAATGGCAATTTTAGTATCTTGCATCGGAACAGATCCTAGACCAATGAATTTGTTTTTATTGCTTGAACAAATTTCTATAATGTGATCGTTCAAAAATTCAGAAACTTCCAAGGTGTGTTCACTTTTAGCCCAATAAGAAAACATAACCGGAATAGTGCAGATTACTTGAACATCAACTTTATGTTGATTCATTTCTTCAAGTCTTTTTACCGGATTCCAGCAATTTTGATCTATCTCTCTGAATTTTTTTCCTCCTTGCATCATCCAAGCTTTTCCTTTTGCGTGATGGTCTAATTGGATAAAGTCTCCGTAACCAAATTTTGTCGACCAATCAGGAATATTTTCCGGGATAATGTGTGTGTGGGTATCAATGGTAAACATATGAATTTTTTACCGCGTTAAGTTACGTTTTTTAATCTTTATTTCGTTGTAAAATCATTAATCTGCTTAGATGAAGTTTGTATCTTTGCTAATATAGAAAGTTTATTCAATTGAAAATTCTTATTGTAGCGGCAACGAAAGGTGAGATAGCACCAACTATTGACTTAATTGAAAAAATTAATTTCAGTAAGAATCAATATGCTGTTACTTTTCTAATCACCGGTGTAGGAATGGTTAATACAACTCATAATCTTACAAAAAAAATTTATTTAGATAAGCCAGACTTTTGCATTCAGGCAGGAATTGCAGGCTCATTTATAGATAAAATTGCCATTGGAGATTTGGTAAATATTTCTGAAGATATTTTTTCAGAGTTGGGTGTCGAAGATGGCAATAATTTTCTTCCTGCCCATGAAATAAATCTCATCGACGATATAGGAATTAAAAATGATTTTACTCATTATTTACTTTCAGAATATTTTTTAGATTTGAAAGAGGTGAGAGGTATAACTGTTAATACGGTTCATGGTAACATTGAAAGTATTAATAAAGTAGAAAAAAGACTTCAACCGTATGTTGAAAGCATGGAGGGTGCGGCATTTTTGAAAGTTTGTAAAGAAGAAAGAATTCCCTGCATTCAAATAAGAAGTATTTCAAATAAAGTGGAAAAAAGAAATCGTGATAATTGGAATATACCATTGGCGATAAAAAATTTAAATGATTATTTAATTCAATTTATTCATTCCTTGAAATGAAATTAACGCTTGGATTTAGTCCGTGCCCTAACGATTGTTTTATTTTCGATGCGTTGGTTCATCAGAAGATAGATACAGAGGGACTTGAGTTTGATGTAGTAATGGCAGACGTTGAGGAATTAAATAATAAAGCCTTCGCGAAGGAATTGGATATTACTAAGTTGAGTTATCATGCTTTCTTTTACCTCACAGAATTTTATAGTTTGTTGAACTCAGGATCGGCACTTGGATTTGGATGTGGTCCATTACTGGTTTGTAAAAATGATAACTCGCTTGATTTAACCTCTGTGTCTGAATGGAAAGTTGCGATTCCAGGAAAATTTACCACCGCTAATTTTTTAATGAGTTTGGCATACCCTGAAATCAAGATGAAGTCGGAGATTATATTTTCTGATATTGAAGCCGCTGTGCTTAGGGGAGAGGTTGATGCAGGATTATTGATTCATGAAAATAGATTTACCTATAAAGAACGAGGGTTAAAAAAAATAATTGATCTTGGTGAATTCTGGGAAGAGTTGATTGATGCTCCTATTCCTCTAGGCGGAATTGTGATGAAAAGTACTCACGGTAAAGAATTGATATTAAAAGTTGAAAGATTGATTAAAATTAGTGTTGAATATGCTTTTAAGAATCCTGAATCTTCAATGGATTTCGTTCGGGAAAATGCGCAAGAGATGAATGAGGAAGTGATGAAAAAACACATTGGATTGTATGTTAACGAATTCAGTTTAGACCTCGGGGAATTAGGTAGAAAAGCAGTAAGCTTGATGTATGAAAAGGCAATAGAGAAAAATGTTTTAAATCCAACTTCTGAAAATTCTAGATCTTTGAATTTATGATTAGGAGTTCATTATTTGAATCAAATATTTCATTCAGCTTAGCTGTTAGAGAGGATTTACCAAAAATTGTAAATACTTACAATCTTACTATTCCCGGCAGAAAGGTTACAGCTGATTTGAATCCTGTAAGTGTTGAGAGTAAAATTTCATGGTTTGATTCACATCAGATTGATAACAGGCCTTTGTTGGTGATCAATTATGAAAAAAAATATTGTGGATGGATGAGTTTTTCTTCTTTTTATGGCCGGCCGGCTTACGATGTTACTGCAGAGCTAAGTATTTATCTTGATCCGGAATATCAGGGAAAAGGAATTGGTAATTTCTGTATGATAAAAGCCGAAGAAATAGCATCAAACTGTAGAGTGAAAAATTTATTAGGATTTATTTTCGGGCATAACGAGGCAAGTTTGAATTTGTTTTATCGTCATGGTTATGAAAAATGGGGACATCTTCCTGGTGTAGCCTTAATGGATGGACATCATAGAGATCTATTAATTCTCGGTAAAAAATTACACGACTAGCTCAAGTGAAGAATTACCGTTTGGAGAATCATATTCTTAGAGATATGATTTGTTTGGAACTTGGTTCCACTGTTGGTGATGCAAATCATTTGATAAAGAAAAGTTCGTTCAAGAATGATTTACCTGTTTTTATTTTGAATAAAAATAAATTAATAGGATTCGTTAACTTATTAGAATTAATTAGAAATAAAAGTGAATTAGAATTAAGCACCTTCATAAAAAAATGTGAATCTATTAACTATAAAAAAACTCGCGAATCTGCGGTTAATTATGCCATAAGTAATCAGCTTAATTTTGTTCCGGTAGAAAATGAACATGGAGATTTTATTGGTGTTTTCGACACCAAATCAGTAATTGAGACGCTTAGAAGTGAACACATAGATGATCTACATAAGTTGGCAGGTATAAAAAAAGAATTTGTAAACATTCGTGAAGCAGTTGATGAGGCTCCAATACGAAGTGTGTGGCATAGGTTACCTTGGTTATTGGTAGGGCTGATTGGTTCTTTTGTAGGAACTTTTATTATGTCCAATTTTGAATCAGTTCTTAACGAGAACATTTCACTTTCTTTTTTCATTCCCGGAATAGTTTATCTTGCAGACGCCATAGGAACCCAAACTGAAACAATAGTTATCAGAGGTATTTCTTTAAGTTGGTCGTCTTTCAAAAAAATATTTTTCAGAGAATTTATGACGGGCTTATTGATTGGCCTAATTTTAGGCACTATAAGTTTCTTATTTTCGTTGCTTGCCGGTTATGCTTACACAATTTCAATTGTGATATTAATTAGTATCGTTTTTGCCGGCACAATTGCTACCTCAATTGGGTTATTGCTACCTGCGCTGCTAAATAAATTTGGATTGGATCCTGCTTTTGGCTCCGGGCCGCTGGCAACGGTTATTCAAGATGTTTTGAGTATTTTAATTTATTTTGCGGTTTCTATTGCTATTTTAAAGAATTTTTGAGGTCAATTAGCATTTTTTACAATTTTGTGGGGTTAAAAAACCTTCATTTTTTCATTTTGTTTCTCATTTTATTTAACTTTCTAGCCTAATTTTTATTAGCTACAATTATTTTAGATGATTACCATTAAAAAGGAGAATTATTTTAGTGAGTTGGGGGGACAATCGCTCAATGAAGATAGTTTTGCATATATACCGGGAAATATATATTTGGTTGCAGATGGTGGTGGTGGGGCAGGTAAGGGCGATGTTGCGTCTAAAATGGCAGTTAAATGCTTTGTAGAGTCTTTCAGGGCTGATTCGAGTTCAACGATACAGAGTGTATTACAACAGGTTGAAGGGATGTTGACTCAGTATATTTCTGAAAATCCTGATGCTGAAGGTATGTTTACCTCGCTGTCAATTGCTCAAATTAAAAATGTTGGAATTGAAGTTTCGTGGGTTGGAAATAGTAAGGTTTTTCAATTCAGAAATTGTAATTTAATATTTCAAACCTCAGATCACAGTTGGGTAAATGAAGCATTAAAAACAGGTCTAATAACGCCGGAAGAAGCCATTAATCATCCAAAGTCAAATACAATTACAAGGCTTATTCAAGGATCACATAAGTCAACTAAGGCTGATTCCGTGTTGCTAACTGATGTTGCCAGAAGTGATATTTTTTTAATTTGTACATCAGGAGTAGCTGAGGTTTGGGCACAAGGTGAGATTGAAAATATTTTTAAATCGGGAGCAGATATTGATGATATTAGATCTCAGATCGTGTCAAGATGTACTCAAAGATTATCTGACAATTTTTCGGGAGTAATTTTCCAGGTTCATGACGCACGAATTCCTTTAAAGGAAAGTGTAGCGATTCTAACCAATAATAATGACACGGTTGCTGATGATCAGGAACCTGGTAATCCTGATGTAAATATATCTGATAATAATATTTCTTCAGATAATGACTCAACGACAAAAACCGATGCTAAAGAAGAATTATTTAGTGAAATATCATCAGGTAAAGATGTTGTTGTTGGGGAAGAAAAAAATTTTAATTCGCCTGAAAATAAAAATGTAGCCACAAATAACGATATTGAATTCATTACTGAGGAAAAACCTAACGCAGATAATAACTCTATTCCCGGACCGGGTTTTTCTATTAATTATAAGAGGATAATTGGATACTCTGTTCTTGTTCTGTTCATAGGTATTCTTATCTGGAAGTGGCCTTCAGCAAGCTCAGATAAACAGATTAATAATAGCGATACTTTAAACATCTCTAGAACAGTAGTAAAAAGAGACAGTATTCAAATCCGTGACTCTTTAAAAAATGATTCAATTAATAAGTTAGCACAGAAAAAAATAGCCGAACAGAAAAAGAAAGCACAACAAGACTCGATAAATAAAATTACTGCAAAACCTCAAAAGAAAGGCAATAAAAATAATTGGCGTTACAACAAAAGAAAAAAGAAGACTAGCAAGAAATTTAAAAAGAAGAAAAAATCTACAACAACTCAGCCGGTAGAAAATTCACCTGCGCCGTAATAAACTTTCAGAGTAAGTTAACGCATGTCCTATAAATCTGTTTTGATTAATTTATTATCATGTTTTTTATCGATTTTTCTCTTCAACTGCTACGATAATAACACAGAAGAAGGTTTAAAGATCACATCCAAAACACCAAATTCCAATGTTGCTAAATTATCTGATAGCTTAATTTTAAAATTAAAGGACTCAACTTACCGCGTACCCTGGAAAAATTCTAATGTTGATGTTATTTGTAAGCCTTCTCTAACAGATACGGTGAGGGGAGTCATTCTTTTACTTCCTGGATGGAATTTTAATACTGATGAATGGTGCACGAAAATGGATTTCTGTCAACGAGCAAGAAATCTTGGTTATCATTTGGTTATGCCTCAGATGTATAAAAGTATGTACGCAGAGCATTACTACTCAGAAACCAGGACTGATTTCATGAAATTCCCAACCAGGAAATGGATTACAGATACAATGTTGCCATATTTTCAGAAACAATATGGTATGTTTATGGAAGGAAAGAATAATTACATATGTGGAATTTCAACAGGTGGAAGAGGTTCTGTACTTATTGCACTTGATTTGCCTGAAATTTTCAAAAAGGGAGTTGCTTTATCAGGAGATTTTAATCCTCTTGAAATGAAGAATGATAACCTATTGAATAAATATTATGGGTCCTTCGCTGCATTCCCAAAAAGATGGAAAAATAATGACAATGCCTTCCTGAGAATAAGTGAGTTGAAGATGCCTTTTTTGTTTTTACATGGTAAAGATGATAGAGTGGTACCATGTTCACAGTCTGAGGATTATTACAACGAGTCAAAGTCAAAAAACATGACAAACATTGAATTGAAGATTGTTAGTGGAGCAGGGCATAATTATAAATTTTGGAATTCTCAAACAGATTTTGTTTTGAGTTTTTTTGAAAGGAAATAATTTAATTTTTATTTATAGCTTGATTGATTACATTTCTGCTATTAAAGTAGCATTATTTGAAAAATGTCCATCTAATTTGCCTTCACTCAATTCAATATTTTGACTTTGAAAAAAGGTTTTTCCGTTTTCTTGTTTGGTGATTTCTACCATCCAACCTATTTCTTTTTTATCGCCTATTTTCAAATTTATTTTTTCTCCTTCTTTTGTTACTGAGTAGATTTTAAATTCTTTAACTTGATTTCCGCCTTTCCATTTAGCTGTCATTTTTTTGAGGTCGTATTCCCATTCTATATGGTCTGTATAATAATAAGGGTATTCAATTTGTTCATTAGAAGCCGCCTCTGATAAGGACATTCCTACAGGCCAGTTTACATGTTGAATTGTGTCTATCAGAATAATATATTTTGATTCTTGTGCACTTATCTTTGATGCAATTATAATTATAATTATGGAAAAATATTTTTTCATTTTTTAAAGATTTAGAATTTGTTTAATCAAATTAAGTGCTGTTTATTTTTTCTTTAAGTGTTGATAAGAGATTACTATTAACGCTTAGATAAATTAATGATTACATAAAATGGTAAAATATTTTCAGAAAAATTTTAGTTATTTATTACGTCTTTCCCTAAAGAAGTTATGTCCGAATATTTTAATAAATTTGAGTGTAAATATATTATCATATGCGCTCAAAATTTTCACTGTTTGTTTTTTGCTTTTTCTTTTGCTTATTTTCAATTTATGATGTTGATGCACAGGTTACTGTGTCTGCTAGTGCAGGTGTATTGTCTGGCACTTACTCAAACTTGAGTGCGGCATTTTCGGCTGTAAATTCCGGGACACATCAGGGGGTAATTAATATCACAATTACAGGAAACACAACAGAACCTGCTTTGGTAACGCCGCTATTAAATAGTGCGCTCCCCTCAAACTATTTATCAATTTTAATAAAACCAAGTGGAGGAAATTGGACCATTAGTTCAAGTGCAAGTCCCACGTCTCAGCGAGGAATAATTGAATTATCAGGAGCGGATAATGTAACAATTGATGGAGATGATCAGGCTACTCCTGGTATTAGAAATTTAACAATTCAATCAAGTGTAACAACAAACACAGGTGTTGCTTGTGTAAGAATCAGTTCCAACTCAACAACAGGTTCCGATGGTGCAAGTAATAACATTATTAAAAACTGCATTATTATCGGGCCTCGAAATTCTGCTACATCAACAATAACAAGTTATGGTATCAATATGTCTAATTACAGTACAACCAGCATGACTACCGGAGCATATTCAAATGCTAACATAACGATTCAAAATAATGAAATTCGAAGGTGCTATACTGGTATTTTTGCTAAAGGAGCATCAAATCTATATCCAAATACCGGATTAAAAATTTTGAATAATATAATTGGTTCTTCTGTTTTATCTGATAATATTGGTTTAAGAGGAGTCCTCGTAGATTACACCTCAACATTCCCGGGTATCGCGTCAGCTTTAATCGAGGGAAACGATATAAGAGCAGGAGACGTGAGCGCTAACGGACCAGGACACGCAGCTAATGTCACAGGTATTGAAATTGGTACTGTTAATTCAGGAATTCAGGTTATAGGAAATAATATACATGATATTTTACAACCATATTCATTAAGTCCATTCGGTGCTTATGGAATTAACATTACAGGTGCTGCAAGTTGCGATAACTTTTTAATAGCAAACAATTTCATCAATAATGTTGTGGCTACCAAAGGAAACACCAATGTTACACTTCCAACGGCATTTGGAATTAGA
>JBKCIQ010000143.1:0-4736 GCA_046302135.1 Bacteroidota bacterium
CGGTAATACAGGTATGGGATTGGCAATTGCAGCGATTATAAAAGGTTACAAATGCATTTTTACCACCACCGATAAACAGAGTAAGGAAAAGATTGATGCACTTAGAGCTTTTGGTGCTGAAGTTATTGTTTGTCCTACAAATGTTGAGCCTGAAGACCCGCGTTCTTATTATTCGGTTTCATCTCGACTTATCAATGAAATACCGAATTCATGGAAGCCAAATCAGTACGACAATCCAAGCAATTCAGTGGCGCACTATGAACAAACCGGGCCTGAAATCTGGGAACAAACCGAAGGAAAAATCACACATCTGGTTGTAGGTGTGGGTACAGGGGGTACGATTTGCGGAACGGGTAAGTATTTAAAGGAAAAAAATCCAGAAATAAAAATTCTCGGAATAGATACCTATGGTTCAGTTTTCAAGAAATTTAAAGAGACGGGAATTTTTGATAAAAATGAAATTTATCCATACATAACTGAAGGTATCGGAGAAGATTTTTTACCTGCCAACGTAGATTTTGAAGTCATAGATCACTTCGAAAAGGTAACAGATAGAGATGCAGCAATAATGACTAGAGAGATCGTTAAGAAAGAAGGAATATTTGTTGGTAACAGTGCAGGATCTGCAATGGCAGGATTGAAACAAATGAAACATTTATTTAAAGAAGGTGATGTTGTTGTTGTAATTTTTCATGATCACGGAACAAGATACTTAGCAAAGATGTTTAATGATGAATGGATGAGAGACAGAGGTTTCTTGGACGAATCTAGCCCAAAGGCAATTGATCTTGTGGAGCATCATAAAGATAAAAAGTTGATTGCAGTAAATACCACCGACCTAGTAAAAGATGCAATTCAATTACTAACGAAATATGACATATCCCAAATACCTGTAGCGGAAGGTAATGAATTTGTTGGGTCTTTAGATGTTTCAAAACTTTTTTCTATGCTCATAAACAACGAAACATTAAAGGAGTCTTTTGTTTCTGAAGTTATGGATGGTCCATTTCCAGTTGTTGGTCCTGATATGCCTATTGAAGATGTTTCCAATTTAATAACCAAAGAGAACACAGCAGTTTTGGTTAAAGAATTAAGTGGTGTTTTTCATATCATCACCAAGCAAGACATTATTCAAGCAATAAGTAAAAAGAAATAGTTCAAAATTTACTTTCATTTTAAACCGTTGAAATAAACAAAAAATAAAAAATAAATCCAATGTTAATTGCAATATCAATTTTAGTCGTAGTGATTTTACTGTGTTTTGTCACAGTAAAGCAAGGTACTGTAGCGGTAGTTACTGTTTTTGGAAAATACAATAAAATTTTAACCCCCGGATTAAATTTTAGGATTCCATTAATTCAAAAAATTTATAAAAGAATCTCAATACAAAACAGATCGGTCGAACTGGAATTCGCCGCAACGACCCTAGACCAAGCAAATGTGAACTTTACTGCAATGGTACTTTTTTCGGTTCTAGACAACAATGAAAACACTATTAAAAATGTTGCCTTTAAATTTTTAGATGAAAGGAATTTTATGCAAGCTTTGATAAGATCAGTAGAAGGCAGTATAAGAGCCTATGTTGCAACAAAAAAACAATCAGAAATTCTTTCTTTGAGAAGAGAAATAGTTGAGGCAGTAAAGGATAATATGGATAAAACACTTGAAGAGTGGGGATATCACTTAATAGATCTTCAGGTAAACGATATAGCATTTGATGAAGAAGTTATGAAATCAATGTCAAAGGTTGTTGCTTCAAGCAATCTCAGGGCGGCAGCAGAAAATGAAGGTCAGGCATTACTCATAACCAAAACAAAGGCCGCCGAAGCGGAAGGAAATGCAATAAAAATTGCCGCTCTTGCAGAAAAAGAAGCCGCTCAACTTAGAGGCCAAGGAATTGCACTATTTAGGGAGGAAGTTGCAAAAGGAATGAGCCAGGCCGCAAAACTAATGTCTGATAGTGACTTGGATAGTTCTTTGATTCTTTTCAGTATGTGGACTGAATCTATTAAAAATTTTGCTGAACAAGGAGAAGGAAATATTATTTTTCTAGACGGATCAGTTGAGGGAATGGATCGCACAATGAAACAAATGATGGCCTTATCAAAAATGAATATTGACAAGGAGAAATAAAAGCTTTATTTGATTTGTTAATCAATCTTTAAAAGTTTTTCACTTTTATCGTTTCTCTTTTGTGGCCTTATCTATTTTTGTTGTAAAAAAAAACCGTGGATAAAATAAGTAAAATTCTATTTTCAGTATTGATCATATTGATTTCAATATTGTTCTATTTTCAATTTTTCGGTAACCCACTTGAAAATAATTCATCACAGTCTAGTGATTCTGATTCAAGTAAAGACAAGCCCATAAAATTAAATTCCGTTGACCCTTCCAAGTTGCCAAAAGGCAAAATTGCGTATGTCGACCTTGATTCAATCTCATTAAAATATGATTTAATAAACGACCAATCAAAATCATTAAAGTCAAAATATGATGCCCTAAGCAGTCAGTATGAGTCAATGGCCATGAGCTTTCAAGAGGAATACAAAAGGTTCCAGGAATCAGTTAATGCCGGAATCGCACCACAGTCTCAATTGGAACAAAAGCAAGTAGAACTTCAACAAAAAAACAATGCAATTATTCAGAAGGAAAATCAAATCAAAAATTTGGAGATGGAAATGGAAAAAGTCAGATCGGAAACAACCAAGGAAGTATATTCCTTCATAGCGAGGTATAATGAAAAATTCAAGTACGATTTCATTTTGGCAAAGAACTCGTTATTTAATACTCTTGCTTATGCAAACCCTGAGTATGATATAACTAAGGCAGTAATTGATGGTTTAAACGAAGAGTACAGAACCAAAAAAAATCCTACAAAAGAAGAAAAGAATGACACAAAAAAATAAGGGAATACTTAATAGGATTGAAAGCGTTGCAGAATTTCACGAAGTTTTCAAAATTGGTAACGCAAGTAACCCAAAATTAATTGATGAAAAAGACTATTTATTGAGATTTTCTCTGCTTAAGGAAGAAAATGAAGAGTACCTTGAAGCTTGCAGAAAAGGTGATTTGGTAGAAATTGCAGACGCACTTGGAGATCAACTATACATATTATTTGGAACAATTTTAAAACATGGATTACAAAATAAAATTGAAGAAGTTTTTGATGAAATCCACAGAAGTAATATGAGTAAACTTGATGCTGAAGGAAAACCAATTTTCAGAGAAGATGGAAAAATCTTAAAAAGTGAATTATATTTTAAACCTGATATAGGTTCAATTCTTGATAAATGAGTTAGGCGAGAATAATTCTTACTTAGTTAATGTATTTTTTGTTTTAGATAATTTTTTATAATTTAGTTGTTTAATTAAAAGGAGTTTTTAAACTTTCTGCCTATTCTAAATTGATGAGAAATTTTTATTTTTTAATTTTTTTCCTTTCAATTATTATTTCAGGTGCTCAGACTCCAGAGAAAATAAATTATCAAGCTGTTGCCAGGTCTTCCTCTGGTGCTTTATTAGTCAACCAAACAATCGGAATTAAATTCTCAATACGCACAGGATCTGCATCGGGTACTTTAGTATACGAAGAGCAATCTCTACAAACTACAAATCAATTCGGACTTTTCACAACTCAAATTGGTTCTGGCACTCCGACTTCAGGGACTTTTTCGAGTATTCCTTGGTCCTCAGGAAATATTTTTCTTGAGGTCTCAATAGATCCAAATGGAGGTACAAATTTCAATTCAATATCAAATACCCAATTTATTTCTGTACCATACGCTTTGTATTCGAAATATGCTGAAAATGGGTCTCCTGGTAAGTCTATCAATTGGTTGGGAATGTTTTCGTCTCCACCCTCACCCGCAGACACACTTGATTCCTACTACAATTTATCCAACGGTATTTCATTTATTTGGAACGGTGCAAACTGGGATACAATTGCAAAAAGTGGAATTCAAGGCGCCACCGGTCCACAAGGTCCGAGCGGTGCTAATGGATTGGCTGGAGCAACAGGACCTCAGGGGCCATCAGGGATTGACGGTGTTACAGGTGCAACTGGCCCACAAGGTCCAAGCGGTGCTGATGGATTGGCTGGAGCAATAGGTCCTCAGGGGCCATCCGGGATTGATGGTGTCACAGGTCCTCAAGGTCCAAGTGGTGCTGATGGATTAGCCGGAGCTACAGGCCTACAAGGTCCGAGCGGTGCTGATGGACTGCCTGGAGCCACAGGTCCTCAGGGGCCATCAGGGATTGACGGTGTTACAGGTGCAACAGGTCCACAAGGTCCAAGCGGTGCTGATGGATTAGCCGGAGCCACAGGTCCACAAGGACCTTCAGGTATTGACGGCGTAACGGGTGCTCAGGGTCCGACTGGGTTAACAGGCGACACAGGTGCTCAAGGCCCAACAGGATTGACTGGTGCTACAGGTCCTCAGGGGCCATCAGGGATTGACGGTGTAACTGGTGCAACAGGCCCACAAGGACCTTCTGGTATTGACGGTGTCACTGGTGCTCAAGGTCCGAGCGGTGCTGATGGATTAGCCGGAGTCACAGGTCCTCAGGGGCCATCCGGGATTGACGGCGTTACAGGAGCAACAGGTGCTCAAGGGCCTACAGGTATTAACGGCGTAACGGGTGCTCAAGGTCCGTCTGGGTTAACAGGTGACACAGGTGCTCAAGGTCCGACTGGGTTAACAGGTGACACAGGTGCTCAAGGCCCAGCAGGATTGACT
>JBKCIQ010000144.1:0-8983 GCA_046302135.1 Bacteroidota bacterium
AAAATATCCCATGAAAAATAAATTAAAATTGTCAATGTCTGCAATGCTGTTGTTCGCATCATTTCTTAACTCACAAACCGAAAAGAAAATGGCAGCATCTCTTGGTGTTACTCTTCATCCGGAAGTTGGTGTAGGTCATGATCTACAATTTTCATATGCTTTAAAAAATAAATTAACAGTGGGATTTCAAAGTATTTCCGTTTTTGAGTTTCCGGATAACCGCACTAGCGTTTACAGAACACAACCGCCTGTTGTAAGAGAGTTTAATGTAAATGACAGTTGGAAAAGTACCTATTTGGCATTTAATATAAATGCTAGGTATTATTTTTCAGGCAATTGTACCCCGGAATCTAATTTTTCATTCTACGGCGGCTTAGGAATAGGAATTGTAAATCAAAAATACGCTAATACTTTTGTTGCAGATTTAGCTACTACAGATACCTTATATTTTAAAAACGTTTTTTCAGGAAATGAGTTAGTTTTAATGCCAAATATTGTGCTAGGAGTAGATAAAAAACTAGGCCCCGGAAAAATTTATCTCGATTTGAATTTTATGTACGGTATTTATAATTGGTCTTCATTTGAAGACCAATTTGATTCTAGATATGGTAAGACAAGCAATAGTGGTAAATATTCTGGTTCTGAAGTAGACGCTCAAATATTTTTCCCTATCAATGTTGGTTATAGAATCAACTTTTAATCCATCAAAAATAAATATTAAGCAGGTTCTACAAAGACCTGCTTTTTTATTTTTAATCCATTGAAAGATAATTTTTAGATTTGTTTATCTCAACCACTAAAAACAAATCTCTTTCTCCTGCTATTTGTGATTCGGTGAAAACCTATGAATATAAAACAGACACAAAACAGCAGGCACTTTTTTCGTGTATTCATTTAAGTAACCTTAAATAAATAATAACAATTAATGCAAAGATGATAATTTATTCATCACAGCGGCCCAAACAGTTTCATCAGGCACCTTTGCCGTTATTACGATTGGATGCTGTTTTACAGGGTGAATGAATTCTATCTTTCTTGCATGAAGATGAATGCTGCCGTCTTTATTGCTCCTTTCAAACCCATATTTTAAATCTCCCTTTATGGGGCAGCCTATGCTTGAAAACTGACACCTTATCTGATGATGACGTCCGGTGATAAGCTCTATTTCAATTAAATGATAATTTTCAATAGAAACTAAAACATGATATTTTAGTTCAGCCCTAAGTCTGTTTTTCCCATCCTTATCAAACGCAAAAGACTTATTTTTTTGTTCATTTTTCTCGAGGTAATGAATTAGATTGCCTTGGGTTTCTTTTGGCAAATTTTTCACTACTGCCCAATAAGTTTTTTTCACATTTCGGTCTCTCATCAATTCATTAAAACGAGCAAGCCCTTTACTGGTTTTAGCAAAAACAACGGCGCCACTTACCGGCCTGTCTAACCTATGCGCAACTCCAACAAAGGCTTCGCCGGGTTTTTTATATTTTTCTTTAAGGTATTTTTTTACTGTTTCACTCAAGGGCTCATCACCTGTTTTATCGCCTTGAATAATTTCTCCCGGTTTTTTATTTACGGCAATGAAATGATTATCTTCAAAAAGTACAAGCATAAGGTAAATTAATATTGCTCTTGCTTGTTTGGGAAATTTCCGCCCTTAACATCATTGATATAATTCTGCGTCGCACTTTTCATTTGATCATATAGATTAAGATACCTTCTAAGAAACCTCGGGGAAAATTCAGTGTTCATTCCCATCATGTCGTGCGTCACTAAAACCTGCCCGTCAACCCCACCTCCGGCACCAATTCCGATTACCGGAATAGTTAGCTCCTTCGCAACCTGCTGAGCAAGTTTTGCAGGAATCTTTTCAAGAATCAAAGCAAAAATTCCTGAGTTCTCAAGCAGGTGGGCGTCTTCAAGTAATCTTTTTGCCTCGTCTTCCTGCTTTGCACGAACCGTATATGTTCCGAACTTATAAATACTCTGAGGGGTAAGCCCCAAATGTCCCATTACCGGAATACCGGCAGTAAGAATTCTTTCTACAGATTCTTTTACCTCTTTACCACCTTCAAGCTTTACGCTATGTGCCCCGGACTCTTTCATTATTCGCACAGAGGAATTTAATGCCTCTTTAGAATTCCCTTGGTAAGTTCCGAAGGGTAAATCAACCACAACCAAGGCTCTGTCTATTGCTCTAATAACGGAGCTCGCATGATAGATCATTTGATCTAAGGTAATTGGAAGAGTGGTCTCGTGTCCCGCCATTACATTACTCGCAGAATCTCCGACCAATAAAACGTCTATTCCCCCATGATCAAGAATTTTTGCCATGGTATAATCGTAAGCCGTGAGCATGGTGATTTTTTCTCCTGCCCTTTTCATCTCTTGTAAAGAGTGGGTGGTAATCTTTTTAAATTCTTTTTTAGCTGCAGACATATTAAATTTTATCCGTTAAAAATCAAATATCTTGATTTCAAACAGCAAATATGCCAATTATAAATGATTCGGCGAACCTGTAGACATATTTATCTTGTTTGTGTATATTTGCCAACTGTTTTAATTCTAATGTCAGCAAAAAAATTCATAATCATTTCAATAACGGTATTAGCAGTAATTTTTAATTCCTGCAAAACTGAGTTCCCCACCATTGCTCCTTATAAAGAAATGGTTTGTGTTTATGGATTAATTGAGCAGCAACAGAATATAAACTATATTCGTATAAATCGTGTTTTTCAGACCGAAGGAAATGCTTATGATGCGGCTCAAATCAATGATTCTGTTAATTTCAAGCAAGGAGAACTTACTGTTACATTAGAAAAGTATCGAGATGGTGTTTTTAAAGCGTCTTTTCCTCTGAGCGACACAGTACTTACGACTCTCCCCGCAGGAGATTTCAATACCAATCAAAGGCTTTGGGTCTGTTATAACCAATTGGCAAGTTTTGGTCCTGGTGGAACCGATGAAGGCGCGACAATATCTTACAAACTCAAAATTCATAACAATATAACAGGGAAAGATTTTTTCGGTGAAACCAAAATGGTTCAGGATGCTTTGGTAGATGTTTCTGCCGGAGGGCCACTTTCAGGAGTGTCAATTGGGTTAACAAATCCCAATTTTCCTGTTAAACTTGCAATGTTTAATCCTCAATACGGAAAACTTGACAATATGATTCTGAGATTTTTTTATCAGGAATTTCCGAATGTAAATGATACAACTGTTTACTCTGATAAGTTTGTTGACTGGAATTTAGGTAACCAGGTCGTTGAGAACATAAACCTGACAAACACTAGTGTTAAATATCAGTTTATGGGAGATGATTTCTACCGATTTCTAACAACTGTTATTCAGCCGGACGCGAATGTTTGGGCAAGAAGAGCTAGATACATTCAGGTAATTTTTACTTCCTGCGGAGAGGAATTCCAGCTGTTTACTGAGGTTAACACGCCGTCAAACACCATCGTTCAAGAAAAACCGGTTTATTCTAATATCACTGACGGAGTTGGCGTGTTTTCTTCAAGGAGCCGCTATTTCAAAAAACTAACTTTAACACCAGCCAGTATAGATAAACTTGCGGGTACAATTGCATATCCAAATTCGCCATCTTGTGGTTTGCAATTTCTTGATTCTCAGCCCAACGGGCAAAAAGGCCCGGGCTGTCAATAATTGACTTTTTGGCAGTTTTCCCTCTTATTTAATACCCTGATAAGCAGATTTTTCCGATTTTCAAATCCATTGTGACATTATGCCGATTTTTATTAAAAAAAATGCAGTGGCACAATGATTGACTTAGGCGAGCAGATTTAAAAAATTAGATATGGGAAAAATAATAGGAATAGATTTAGGAACAACCAACAGCTGTGTTTCTGTAATGGAAGGAAACGAGCCGGTTGTTATTGCAAATAACGAAGGAAAACGCACAACTCCTTCTGTAGTGGCCTTTGTAGAGGGCGGTGAAAGAAAGGTGGGAGACCCTGCAAAGCGCCAGTCAATTACCAACCCTAGAAAAACAATATATTCTATCAAGAGATTCATGGGACAGACGTTTGACGAAGTACAGAAAGAGGTAAAACGTGTTCCTTATGAGGTGGTAAAGGGAGATAATAATACGCCACGCGTATCTATTGACGGAAGGGCATATACGCCTCAAGAAATTTCGGCAATGGTGCTACAGAAAATGAAGAAAACAGCTGAAGATTTTCTTGGTCAGGAGGTAACGGAAGCCGTTATTACTGTACCGGCATACTTTAATGACGCGCAACGTCAGGCAACCAAAGAAGCAGGTGAGATTGCCGGCTTGAAAGTTAAGCGAATCATTAATGAACCAACAGCAGCAGCGCTTGCGTACGGATTGGATAAGAAAAACAAGGACATGAAAATTGTGGTCTTCGACTGCGGAGGAGGTACACATGATGTTTCGGTTCTTGAGTTGGGTGAAGGCGTGTTTGAAGTAAAGTCTACTGATGGAGATACGCACTTAGGCGGTGATGATTTCGATCAGGTTATAATAGATTGGTTGGCCGAAGAATTTCAAAAGGAAGAAGGACTTGATTTGCGACAAGATCCAATGGCTTTACAGCGATTGAAAGAGGCGGCAGAAAAAGCAAAGATTGAATTATCCAGCACTACCTCATCTGAAATCAATTTGCCTTACATTATGCCGGTAAACGGAATCCCGAAACACCTGGTAAAATCTTTAACCCGTGCAAAATTTGAACAGTTGGCAGATTCACTAATTCAAAGAACAATTGAACCTTGTAAGTCAGCGCTAAAAAACGCGGGACTTAGTACAAGCGAAATTGATGAGGTGATTTTGGTTGGGGGGTCAACAAGGATTCCCGCAATCGTTTCTGCGGTTGAAAAATTCTTTGGAAAGACTCCAAGTAAAGGTGTTAATCCTGACGAAGTAGTTGCAATTGGCGCGGCCATACAGGGTGGAGTTTTAACAGGAGAAGTAAAAGATGTATTGTTATTGGATGTTACTCCGCTTTCATTTGGTATAGAAACGTATGGTGGCGTAATGACCAGGCTTATTGATGCGAACACGACCATTCCAACTAAAAAAACTGAAACTTTTTCTACAGCCGCAGACAATCAGCCGGCTGTAACAATTCACGTGTTACAAGGAGAACGTTCAATGGCGAAAGATAATCGAACTATTGGACAATTCACGCTCGATGGAATACCTCCTGCTCCGCGTGGTGTGCCACAGATTGAAGTTACCTTTGACATTGACGCGAATGGTATTCTTCAAGTTTCTGCAAAGGATAAAGCTACAGGAAAAGCACAAAATATACGCATTGAAGCTAGCTCAGGATTATCCGCAGATGAAATTGCTCGTATGAAAAAAGAGGCAGAGATTAATGCTGATGCAGACAAGAAAGCTAAAGAGGAGATCGAGAAAATGAATCAGGCAGATTCTTTAATTTTCCAGACAGAAAAACAATTGAAAGAATATGGAGATAAAATTCCTTCGGAAAAGAAGTCACCAATTGAATCTGCACTTGCTGAATTAAAATCTGCGCATGCTTCGAAAGACTTAGTTAAAGTAGAGAGCGCTACAACTGCATTGAATAACGCTTGGCAGGCGGCTAGCCAAGACATGTACAACGCAATGAATCAGCAGGGCGGCGGAAACAATGCAACTGATGGAAATGAACAACAAGGCGGACAGAAAAAAGATGACAAAGAAGTAACCGATGTAGATTTTGAAGAGGTAAAATAGATTTTTAATCACACAATAGTTAAAATCCCGTCTCAACACAGGCGGGATTTTTTGTTTTTAAAATTTGAGGTCAACCACATAAAGTGACAAGCAGATGTTGAAAACTATTTTTTTGACTATAATCTTGACTTTGCCCTACAGGATTAATTACATTTGCCGTCTATTAAATATTTCATTTATGAAAAAATTCTTATTTTCTGTCTTAATTTTTTCGCAAACGTTTTTTCTTTTTTCTCAAACCCGTGTTTGCGGCACTATGGATAATCTGGACAGATTAAATTCAATAGACCCACTACTTCAATCAAAAATGGCAGAGATTGAAAATCAAACCGATCAATTCATACAGTTTCAATCAGCAGCAAAATTTTCTCCAACGCCTTCCACCATGGCCGTAATTAATATTCCTGTAGTGGTTCACGTTCTTTACAATACATCTACTCAGAATATTTCTGATGCTCAAATATTATCTCAGATAACAATACTAAATAATGATTTCAGGAGGCTGAATGCAGATAAAATCAATACCCCTTCAACATTTAGCAGTGTTGCTGCAGATTGTGAATTTAATTTTTGTCTTGCGAGCGTTTCTCCTACCGGGGCAAGCACAACAGGTATTACCCGCACCTTTACCTCTGTAACCTCTTGGTCTGCAAATGACCAGATGAAATCCTCTGCGACAGGTGGGGTTAACCCATGGCCAACTGATAAATATTTGAACATCTGGGTATGTAATCTAGGTGGAGGATTGCTAGGATATGCACAATTCCCCGGTGGCTCAACTGCAACCGATGGCGTGGTAATAGGGCATCAGTATTTTGGAAACACAGGAACAGCTACTGCACCCTTCAACAAGGGCCGCACCGGAACTCATGAGGTGGGCCATTGGCTAAATCTTCGCCACATTTGGGGCGATGCAATTTGTGCAAATGATTTTGTGAGCGATACCCCAACGCATTACGATGCAAACTATGGCTGTCCTTCTCATCCTAAATCAAACACTTGTGGAGCCAGCGCCGAAATGTTTATGAACTATATGGATTACACAGACGATGCTTGTATGAATATGTTTACTCTTGGGCAAAAATCCAGGATGCAGGCATTGTTTGCAACCGGTGGAGCCAGGGCTTCATTACTAACGTCTAACGGTTGTGGTTCTGGTTCAACAACAACATGCGGAGTTCCTGCAGGTTTAAATGCTACATCTATTACGAGTAATTCAGTTACAACAACGTGGACTTCAGTTACCGGGGCATCTAGTTACAACGTGAGAATAAAGGCCATTTCATCGACCACTTGGACCAATACTACATCAACAACCACATCAAAAGGTTTCACGGGGTTAAGTGCTGGAACAGGTTATGAGTTTCAAGTACAGTCTGTTTGCAGTGGAAGTACAAGCGCTTTTTCTGCATCTAAGACCTTTACTACAACAGCAGCAACTACTGGAGCAACATTAACTGTTGGTACTGGGACAACAACTACCACTGTAGCACCTTATGGTACTTATTACATGGATGAAAAGGTTCAATTCATTGTAACTAAAACAGATCTTGTTAATGCTGGTTACACATCAGCTAATAACGTTTTAAAGTCCTTATCCTTTAACGTGTCTCAGGCATCATCTCAGGTAATGAATAGCTTTACAATTAAAATGAAACACACCAGTAGCTCCTCTTTTAGCTCTACATCATTTTTAAGTTCAACAGGTATGACAACGGTTTTTAGTGGAAATGTAACTGCGGTAGCGGGCTGGAACACGCATAATTTCACCACTAATTTTAACTATAATGGCAGTAGTAATGTTTTAATTGAGATTTGTTGGAATAATAGCAGTTACACTAGCGACACCAAAGTTTTTTCAACCACACAGTCAGCTAACAGGACATTATATTTAAAAGTAGACGTTGCTTCCGGTGGTGTATGCGCAAATACAACGGGGACTTTGTCAACTGCAAGACCCAACATGAGATTCTTTTTCAGTGGCACATCTAGTTCCTACTCAACAAAAGAAATGGAGCAAATTGATGTTGAAGAAACAGATAACTTCTCTTTGAATCTTTACCCTAATCCTGTCGAGTCTATCTTAAACATTGAGTATTCGTCAAAAGAAGAGAACTCCCCGGTTGCAGTAACAATCTTTAACCTTATGGGCGAAAAGATTTTTGAAATACATGAAAAATCAAAATCTGTAGGAATAAACACCTTGACTGTTAATTTTAGTGGCGATGATAAATTTGCTACTATTCCCGCCGGAGTATATCTGTGTAACGTAAGTATGGAAGGAATCAGTAAAACGACAAGAATAGTTATTCAGAAATAATATTTTTCCGGTACCTATTTAATTAGACAGCATCTCTGAACCCAGGTCATTTCATTTAGAGTAGCTTTTTAAAACACTAAAACCAGCACATTATTTTTTTGAGATTGATTCATTCAGCTCAATTTTGTTTTCGATTGATTTAAACTGTTGATTATTTTTTCTTTTTATAATTCATCGCCACAATTTAAATTGCTTTAAGTATGTTTTTTCCAAATTCCTGAGAGACCCTTATCTGTTTTTAATTTGTTTATCAGAGTAAAATGAAACAAATAAATTAGAACACACACTTTTAAAGTAGGACACCATCACAAGGATTTATCATTCATTACATTTCTGCCTTCTTCATCCTTAAATGCAAATTGATTTAATCATCTAAGCACTAGCATTCTGTTTGCATCAAGTTTCAAAAAAATAAATAGTAAAATGGTAAATGACCAAAGAGAAGAACCCCCATAGCTTACAAATGGCAGTGGAATTCCAATTACCGGAACAAGACCCAGTGTCATACCGATATTAACCACAATATGAAAGAACATGATTCCGGCGACTCCATAACCATAAATTCTGCTAAAATCAGACCTTTGTCTCTCTGCCATGAAAATCAACTTTATTACTAGTCCTAATTGTAAAAGAATTAAAGTCATTGAGCCTATAAAACCCCATTCTTCACCAACAGTACAGAAGATAAAATCCGTTTTTTGTTCAGGCACAAGTCCACTTTTAGTTTGTGCTCCCTCCATGTATCCAGTTCCAAACATTCTCCCGCACCCAATTGTCGTCATGCTTTGGTCAACATTAAAGGCCTCTTTATCAAGATTTACTTGTCCCACTCCGAAAGCAAAATAAAGAAACACATCCATTCTTTTTTTCTGATGCTCAGGAATGTGTTTATAAACCATTGGACTGAACTGAATAATTGTTGATGCTGCCCCTACAATTAC
>JBKCIQ010000145.1:0-1874 GCA_046302135.1 Bacteroidota bacterium
TTTTATTTTTTTAATGTCATTTTTTGGTAAATACAATAACAAAAAAACACGCCTCGAATTTCTTCGGGCGTTTCGTCAAATAAGTTTTTAGATTTTTATTGCTTATTGGCAACCCATCTTTCCTTCTGATCTGCAGCCATAGCTTTAATTCTTTCTGCTCGTTTTTTATTTGTATTATCCGGATCTAGTGCAATTAATTTTTGATAACATGCGTCAGACTTTTCATACTCATCAAGCCACATATATACCTGCTGTAAATTGATTAATAATCCTTTCGTTACACTTCTGTCAATTCTTGCTTTTCTACTTTCAATATTTGATTCCTTCATCGCATTTTCCCAAATATCTGCGGCCTTACGGAAATTCGGAAGCGCAGAATTTTTATTTATATCACTTGCTAATGCATTGAATCCTGTTAAAGCAGAGTTGTAAGCCTCTTTAAGATCATCATAATCTTTCTTTTCATCAACATTCATTAATTCGGTAGTAAAATTAATTTTCCTGTAGCCGAATTTGTTGTTTATCTCTGTTCCTAATCTCTGGCAGTTTTCATTTATTACCCTTTCTTGCAAATTAGCTAAATAACCATCCTTGGCTCCATTCCACCAGCTTTGTAATGCTCCCTGATTGTCGAATTCTTGTGAGGTTACTGATGAATAATTTGTTGTTTCGACAGGATAATCTTCGTACAAAATATTTCCATTTAATTCCGCCGAATATCCCATTGGATGTTTATAGCGAATGATATATTTATATTTCGTAATAGTTACAGGTTGTTTCTGGGCATTGGTAGTATTAACAGTGCTTGTTTGCATTTCCGGTTCCTGACTATCGAAACCTAATAATTTTACGTTTATTAATAATCCTCCTGGTGCGTTGTTGAATCCTTCCACTTTGAAGTATTTATTAGCTAACATATCTGTATCGAAACTCTTTTGGTATTTCTGCTCTACCGGCATTTGTTTGTAAGGTTGAGCAATATATTTTTTCTGAGGTTTGTTCTTGTCTCCAAGCAATAATTTTTCTGCTAATGATTTTTTATTCCATGCCTCCATCTCAGTGTTATATTGATCATCAGCGAGCTTTACTTGTACATAATAAAATTCCATGGCCTTCTGATAATCTTCCTCTGCTTTTCTTACTCTGTCTTGATAGCTACCTTTAGCGGCATTTATATCATCCATATATTTTAATGCAACTTTCGTCTGGGCGTTTTTAACTGATCTGTCCTGCAGAGGTTTTAATGGTAGTTGTGTGTAATCAAATTTTACATCATTATAATCTATGTCCTGTGCTGTAGAATTATTGATGCTAATTGTTAGCGCCAAAACAGGTAGTAATTTAAAATACTTTTTCATTGATAATTTTTTGCAAATTTAATCTTTTTTTTTATGTTGAAAATTTATAGATGAATTATTAATTTTTAATGCTCAATTATATTTTAATTCGATTAATCCATATTACCTATGTTTTTTGAAATATAATTCTATTTCTTCTGGATGTTTTGAATTGAAACAAAACTCATTTGTCAGCATTCCCTTTCTTGCGGCGCAAATTCCATAATACATATCTGTAATCCCATCAACGTGATGTGCATCCGGATTAATAGAAATCAAAACGCCCTTTTCCATGCAATATGGAATCCATTTCCAATCAATATCTAGTCTGAACGGATGTGCGTTTAGTTCAATTATTACTCCGTTGGCGGCACAGGCGTCAATTATTTTCTTATGGTCAATTGGGTATCCTGGACGTGAAAGCAATAATCTTCCGGTTGGGTGCCCCAAAATAGTGGTGTAAGGATTTTCAATAGCACGAATGAGTCTCGACATAGCTTTTTCTTCAGACATTTTTAAATTTGAATGCACACTCGC
>JBKCIQ010000146.1:0-24797 GCA_046302135.1 Bacteroidota bacterium
CCTTTTTACACGAGATAAGTGAAAAAATTGCAAGGCTTCCAAAAACCACCGGAATTAATTTTCTCATAATTTTTAAATTTCCACAAATATATAAAAAAATGTTAAAACAAGTTTCCTTAAAAGAGCTTATCGAATTATTAACTTTAGCGCTCTTTGAATTAAATCTTAAGCTTCAAATTTTCTGCTTGATTAAATAATAAAGCTATCTACATTTGCTAAATGAAGTTAAACCTAAAGAAGATACTCCTGTTCTTGCTTTCTGTTTTTACGGGCCTTATTTTCATTTACAGCGGCTACACGAAACTTCATCCTATTGAGCCTTTTGAATTTACTTTTGTTGATTTAGGTATAGGCGGATGGCAAACCGCGCCATTTTTAGCCAGGTGTTTAATCGGGTTAGAATTTCTTATTGGTATTTTAATGATATCAGGCGTTAGAGTCAAGCAGACTGCTTTAATTACCATTGGAACTCTGTTAATGTTTTCAGTTTATCTCATTTTTATTTTGATTAAAGAAGGTAACAATGGAAACTGTGGTTGTTTCGGTAACGCAATTGTTATGACTCCCGTTCAGGCTTTAATAAAAAACGTTTTTTTATTAGTGATATCCTTTATGCTTTTCAAGTTTTATGAAGGTTTTGATTACCGTCGATTTGGTGTCTGGTTGATTTTACTTTTTTCAGTTGCCTCTCTTTCTATGCCTCATGTTTTAAATTATGTTGATTTTGATTATTCGGCTTCTTACTTGGTTCCGAAAGAGAATTTTTTTAAACTTGAACTTGACAGCCTTTATAAAGATGCTAAATTGAATGTGCCTCCAAAAAACCTTAAGAATGGTAAACATGTTCTCGCGTTCATGAGTATGTCTTGTCCGCATTGCCGAATTGCGGCAAAAAAAATGAGAATAATGAAAGAAAAAAATCCCGGACTTCCGATTTACTTTATTTTGAATGGGGATAATGACAAAATAAAACCATTTTTCGATGATACCAAGGCCAGAAATATTAAATTCTGTATACTTAATGGAAAAAACTTTGTTTACTTGGCAGGGTTGAATATGCCTACTATTTATCTATTAAACAACTCTGTTGTTGAAAATAAGGTCAACTACATGGAGTTGGACCAAAGAGAAGTTGAAAAATGGCTTTCTAAATGACGTCAAAAATTTCATTGACTAACCTATAGCTTATTCTGTAAGGTAAATTCTTTTTACCCTTTGTGAGACGGAAGTTAAAATTTCATAGGGGATAGTTCCTGATTTTTTTGCAAATGAATGTAAAGATGTAGTTGAATTAAAAATAATTACTTCTTCTCCTTCATTGATTTTGAATTGATTGTAAACTTCTGTAATATCAATCATGCACATGTCCATACAAACATTTCCAATTATTGGTACAGGTTTATTTTTAATGTAAACTGAACCTATTCCATTGCTAAGCCTCCTTGAAAATCCATCAGCGTACCCTAATGGAATGGTTGCAATAACTTTATTACCTTTTATGGACCCACTTCTGTTGTATCCTACAGAATCGCCGGTCTTAAGAAATTTTATTTGTGATATCTTGGTTTTCCAGACCACACTATTTAATAAATGATTCTTTTCCTCATTTTCCGTTCCAATTCCATATAGTCCAATACCTAGACGTACCATATCAAAGTGTGCATGCGGGAATCTTGAAATTCCTGAGCTGTTGCAAATATGAAATAATGGTTTGTAGCCTATTTCATTTGCTATCAATAAGGATATTTTCTTGAAAAGATTAATCTGCTTTTGTGTAAAATAATCCAACTGAGCTGTATCGCTACCCACAAGGTGTGAAAATATACTAAGTATTTTAATTTTTGAATTTTTCTTAAGTCTATTAATCAATTCATTGATTTCCGATTCCGTAAAACCAAGACGATGCATCCCGGTATCTAGTTTTACATGTATTCCTGGATGTTTTTTGATTCGGTGTTCTTTCAAAAAATTGAAAAACAAATCAAGAATTCTCATTGAAAAAATTTCCGGTTCAAGGTTATATTCAATGAGGTCACTGAAACTTTGTTCCTCAGGATTCATAACCATGATCGGAAGTTCAATTCCTGCTTTCCTAAGTTCAACGCCTTCATCAGCATATGCAACGGCAAGATAATTTACTCCGTGATGTTGAAGTAGTGCGGCAGTTTCATAACTGCCACTGCCATATGAAAAAGCTTTCACCATAGCCATTACCTTAACTTCTTTTTTCACTATGGAGCGGTAGTAATTTAGGTTATGAATCATGTTGCTGAAGTTAATTTCAAGCACAGTATCATGACTTTTCTCTTGAAGAAACACACCAATTTTTTCAAATTCGAATTTTCGTGCACCTTTTATTAATATTGCTTCATTTAGAAAATGAGAAGATGAAAAATCCTTTATGAATTCTTCAGTTGTTTGGTAAAAAATTTTTTCACAGTGGAATAAATTCTTACAAGATGAAATGTCCTTACCGATACCTATTAGTCTGTTGATTTTTTTTTCAGATAATAGTTTGGAAATATCAACGTAAAGATCATTTATTTTTTTTCCTGATTCAGAAATATCAGAAATAATTACTGTTTTTTTTTGGTGTTGAGTTTGTCTGTTTAAAAAGTCAAGTGCAATGGAAAGGGAGCCGATATCCAAGCTGTAGCTGTCATTGATGACAGAACATCCATTGATGCCTTTTTTTAATTCAAGCCTCATTTCCACAGGTGAAAGATTAAGGAATCTTTCTTGAATAACCCTATTCTTGTATCCGGATTCAAGTAGAAATAACCAACAATGAATTGCATTCTCAATTGATGCTTTATCATTGAACGGTACAATCAGTGTGAGTTTTTTTTTGCGGTACTGAGCCCAAATTGTCGTTAGATTTTCTTTAGATATAATTTTTACAATAATCAGAGCAACGTTGAGTAGATTGTTGTTTTTGCCTGATTTCCCCCATGAACATAAACGTGATTTAGAAATCTTTTGTTCTGTAATTGCATGAACTATATTTTTATGGTCAGCGCAGAAGTAAATCTTTTTACATCCATGGAATAATTTAAGTTTTTCAATTGCTTTTTGATTTCTTGATGAAAAATTCTCATCGTGCGCGAATAAAAGATTGGTAAAAATTCCCTTTGTAGGTTGAATTATGTCTGATAGCCGATGCATTTCATCAGGTTCCGAAATACCTGCTTCAAAAATTCCAATAGTATTTTTTTTGCTTAAATTCCATACCGAAAGTGGAACTCCAATCTGAGAGTTGTAACTCTTTGGGCTTCGGCATACATTTTCTTGAGGAGAAATTAGTTGTGATAACCATTCCTTTACAACGGTTTTTCCGTTGCTGCCCGTTATTCCGACTACGTCAATCTTAAAAATTTTTCTTTTAAATTTCGCAAGTTCTTGAAATGCTTTCAGCGTATCCTTAACCACCAAAAATCCCGCTTCAGGGTAAGAATCATGTAAGATTTCTCTATTTGAGATTAAAAAAGCCCTTACACCTTTTAAATATGCCTCACGTAAGTATTTATGTCCGTCATTTCTATTACTGGTTAAGGCCACAAAAAGTGTATCATTGCCTTCAGTTATCGTTCTGGTGTCTATACTAACGGATGAAAAATTTACATTTTCATTTCCTTCAAAGCGTGCATTTATTGCAAGAGATATTTTTTTAATATTGAATTTCAAGGACAGTAATTAATATTAATTAACCGCATCGTTATAACACTCTCTGCAAAGAGGTTCATAGCTTTCAAGTTCACCAACTAGAACGAGATCGCGGTTTTCATTTTTTCTATGAGAAATGTGTGCAAGATTTCCGCAATTAACACAAATTGCATGCACTTTGGTAACATATTCGGCGCATGCCATTAAAGAAGGCATAGGTCCAAATGGTTTACCTTGAAAGTCCATATCAAGTCCGGCGACAATTACTCTTTTTCCGTTACTTGCTAATGTATTGCAAACATCAATAATACCTGTGTCAAAAAATTGGGCCTCATCAATGCCTATAACTTCACAATCTTGAATGTTATTTAAAATTTCATTGGATGTTCTTACAGCTAAACTGGTTGTTGCGTTGGAATCATGTGAAACCACTTTATTTTCATCATATCGGTTATCAACGGAAGGTTTAAATATCATAACTTTCTGGCTTGCAATTCTTGCTCTTTTCAACCTTCTCAGTAACTCTTCGGTTTTACCTGAGAACATGCTACCGCAAACAACTTCTATCCATCCTCTGCGTTGAGTTCCGGGTTTGTGATTTTCCAAAAACATAGTAAAACAGAATTTTTATAAAATTAGTATTTGTACGAAAATAAAAGCTAATTTTAAGATTAATATTTATTAATGGACTCACCAAAAAATCTGGCGGAAAAAAAAGTTGAGACTCAGCTTGCTCGTTTAAATTATATTTTGAACGAAACGAATGAGGCTACCATCTCAGATAAAAATCATATAGAAAAAATATTACAGGAGTTAAGAGATACTCAGGATGCATTAAGTGTTTGGAACTTTTTTTTAGCCCAAGATGAATTGGCTTCAGGTTCGAAATTGCAATCTCAATTAAACCAAGATGTAAAAGTTACAGCTGATCCTGAAATACTTACGGAAAACATCACGGAAAAAGCTGAAGAAAATATTACAGAAAAGACAACGGAAAACACCCCGGAAAATGTTGAAGATATACAAACTGTGGAAAATAAGATTTCTGTAATTCAATCTGTGGATGATGTTTTGGCAACCAACGAAGAAGCAAAATCTGTTCACAATGCACCCGAAGCTTTAAATAAGTCAGAAACCATTGATTTGGGAAATGAGCAACCAAAGAACATAAAGAAACTTGAGTTATCCTTAAATGATAAGTTCAGAATCATTAATGAACTTTTTAATCAAAATCAGCAAGAATTTACAATTGTTATTCAACAACTAAACTCAGTTAACAACTTGAATGATGCGGAAATTTACATAAATAGTTTGATTGAATTATATAAATGGGATATTGAGAAACCGGCTTTAAAAATTCTTATTAGAATTGTGAACAAAAGGTTTCTATGAATCAAAATCGGAATTTTAGTCGTGCCAAATTAATCTTTTTTTTACTTTTTGTAAATCTTTATATTTTCACTACTGCTCAGGATTTAAAAGTAGTGAGAACTGACTTGAATTTTCTTTGTTCCAAAAAATGCTGGGGTAGGGGATATACAAAAAACGGAATGAGCAATGCCTCAAAATTTCTTGAAAAGAGATTGCGTAAATTGGGTATAGATCCTCTTGTTCCTGGTAAATATAATCAAGAACTTGTAACATCTGTGAATACTTTTCCAGGCAAAATGCAAGTTAAAATTAATGGAAAGAAACTCGTTCCGGGGAAGGATTTTATTGTAGGGAATGAAAGCTCTTCTAATAAAGGGGTTTACCGACTTGAGAAGCGAGACAGCATAACTTGGATTGGAAAAAATGAATTGAGCTCAAACCTGGTTATTTTAAAAATTGAAAAGAAATTGACCTGGAGCGTGTCTTTAAATAGTGAGCCATACACCATGATATTATTATCCAAAGAATCAATTGGCGAGGACCCCATGGAGGTAGAATTAAACATAGAGTCAAATATTATTTCTGATTTTAATATGAAAAATATTTTAGGATACGTAAAGGGAACCGTTTCTACTGACTCATTTATTGTATTTACCGCTCATTATGATCACTTGGGTGGAATGGGATCAGAAACTTTTTTCCCAGGGGCCAACGATAATGCAAGCGGGGTTTGCATGTTGCTTCAGTTAGCTGAATACTATAAAAAAAATCCTCCGTTATATTCAGTAGCTTTTATATTCTTTTGCGGTGAAGAGGCAGGGTTGCTAGGCAGTAAGTTTTATGTTGAAAATCCGATATTTCCTCTGAGTAAAATAAAATTTCTTATAAATCTTGATCTGCTAGGTACAGGAGATGAAGGCATAACCGTCGTTAACGCAACTGAATTTAAAAAGGAATATGAAATGTTGAAATCTATTAATTCAAAAACCGGATTTCTTCAGCAAATTAAACCAAGGGGTAAAGCTGCAAATAGTGATCATTACTGGTTTACCCAGAAAGGAGTTTCAGGTTTTTTCATTTATACTTTGGGAGGTATAAAGGCTTATCATGACATTTTCGATAAGCCGGAAACTCTGCCGTTGTCAAAATTTTCAGACTTATTTAAACTATTAATCAGTTTTGAGGGTGCGATAACTAAAAATAATTAACTTTCAACTATTCAAAAATTCCCGCTAATTCCCGGAAAAATTTGTGTTAGGTTGAAAAAACAAAGTATCTTTGTTAATAAAATATTTTTCCTGTTGATAAAAAAAGTTAAAGTATAACTATGAAAAGATTTTTACTGATTTTTCAAATATTTCTGTTGTCGTTTTATTGCAATTCTCAAGATTTAGCACTTGCGGCTCCCAGCGGAATAATTACATCGCCAATTTCGGGTTGTGGACTTACATCAAACGAAACAGTTTCTGTCAGCGTTTTTAATTTTGGCGCTACCCTTCCGGCGGGAACTAATTTTACCTTGAGTTATACGGTAAATGGAGGAGCTCCAGTTACTGAGGCTGTTACCTTAACTTCGTCTTTTTTTGGAAACAGTTCTTTCAGTTACAGTTTTACTAATAAAGCTGATTTATCCGTTCAAGGTACCTACACGCTTACTGCAAGTGTTAATATTGCAGGTGATGGTAACGCAGCTAACAACACCTACAACAACTATCAGGTTATCAGCAACTCTGTTTCCGTAGGAGGTACTATTAATTCAAGTTCTAATGTCTGCATAGGTAATAATAGTGGTAACCTAACGCTTACTGGAAATATTGGAAATATTTTAAATTGGGAGTATTCAGAAGATAACGGTGCTACATGGATCAATATTTCAAACACAACAGCAGCTCAGTCTTTCCTCAACATAATTGATACAACTCAGTATCGTGCTAAAGTACAAAATGCCGGTTGCTCAGCTGTTTTTTCCTCGACAGCAACATTAACAACTAATCCTACAACAGTTGCAGGAGCTGTTTCAGGAGCTTCAACTAAATGTCTCGGTGCGGCAAGCGGCGTGCTTACCTCCGTTGGAAAGACCGGTACGATACAAAGGTGGCAGAGTTCTCCCAACGGTATTACATGGACAGACCTTGTTGGAACCGGGAACACACAAACTTATACAAATCTCTTGGCAACAACCAGATATAGGGTGGAGGTAAAAAGCGGAGCATGTGCATCTGCATTCACACCATCAGTTGCAATAACCGTTTCAATTCCGCCTGTTGGCGGATCCGTTGCCGCTGATCAAACTGTGTGTTCCGGCAATAATAGCGGAACTTTGACTTTGTCTGGTCATTCGGGGACAATTACATGGCAAAAGTCTACAAATAATGGAGTTTCTTTTACAAATGTTGCAGGAAACACCACCCCAAATCTTACCTTTTCAAACCTAACAACTAATACCATTTTCAGATGTATACTTTCAAGTACCAGTTGTCCTAGTTCTACCTCAGGATCTGCGCAAGTTTCAATTACGTCAGCAACAGTTCCCGGCATTGTATCAACAAGTACAACCGTTTGTGGTGGTTCAAATAATGGCGCACTTACGCTCAGCGGGGAGTCGGGAAGTGTTGTTCGTTGGGAATCATCAACAGATGGTTTTACAACATGGGATACTATAATCAACACCACGAACTCGCAAAGTTACTCTAACATTACCGTTCCAACCTCGTTTAGAGCGGTTGTTCAGGCAAGCGGATGTAACGAGTCTGCATCCACAGCCGCCAATATTGCAGTTCAACCAGGATCAATTGGCGGTACAATTTCTTCTAGCGCAACAGTTTGCGCTTCATCCAATAACGGTAGCTTAACACTTTCCGGAAATTCAGGGTCAATTGTAAAATGGATATCCTCTACTGACGGTGGTTTAACCTGGACTTCTATAGCTAATAACTCTTCAACCCAAACATATAACAATCTCACAGACAGTACTTCTTTCGCGGCAGTTGTTGTTAATGGAGTTTGTCCTGCTGATACATCAGATACTGCAATAATTTTTGTAGACCCTATCAGCTTTGGTGGTGTAGTTAATTCGAGTGGAACTGCATGTTCGGGCACAAACGGTGATACCCTAGAACTCACGGGAAATATTGGCGAGGTAATTAGGTGGGAATTGTCTACAGATGGCGGTGTAATTTGGGTGCCAATATCTAATACTGATTCAAGCCAGGTATATGGTAACCTAACAACCACCACTGCATATAGGGGAGTTGTGAAGAGTGGTGCTTGTCCGGAAGGTTATGCTTCGCCGGCCACCATTTCCGTGAGTGCACCATCTGTTGGAGGAACACTTTATGGAGGAACAACAGTCTGTGCCAGTGGAAACACCGGATCACTAACTTTGGTGGGTTTCAACAGCAATGTTGTAGAATGGCAATTTTCTGTTGACAGTGGGTTAACTTGGTTTCCTGTAGTTAATTCATCAGCTTTTCAGTCTTTTAATAATCTTCTTCAAACTACCTGGTTTCAAGCTATAGTTGTTTCAGGTAATTGTCCGAATGATACATCTACTATAGCTGAAATTAATGTTGATTCCGTTACTGTCCCCGGTTTCGTTTCCGCTAATAGTACAGTGTGTGCAAATCAGAATGGGGATACGCTTCAAATATCAGGAAACACAGGCAATGTAGTTGGTTGGCAGGTTTCAACTGATGGTGGTGCTACATGGATTTCGCTTGCCAATTCAACCAACTCTCAGATTTTTTCAAACTTGAGCACCACAACTCAGTTCAGAGCAGAAATACAAAACGGAGTTTGTCCATCTTCAACCTCGCTCCCTGCCACGATTACTGTTGATCAGGCATCTATAGCCGGAAATGTATCCTCATCTGCCACAGTTTGTGAATTATACAATGGAGGGACATTAGTTTTGAGTGGTACTAATGGGAGTGTTTTAGGGTGGGAACAGTCCAGCGATAATGGTCTAACATGGTCACCAATTTCAAACCAGACATCACAGCTGACTTATTCGAACCTTTCAGACACAACATGGTTTCATGCAATCGCTCAAAGTGGTGTATGTGTTCCGGATACAGGTGCTCCAGCAGTAATTACAGTTATTCCTAAGCCCAATACATCTTTCACGGCAAATGATACTTGTTTTGGTTTGCCGACACAATTCACTAACGGTACAACCGTATCAACCGGATATGTTCAGTTGTACAACTGGGATTTTGACGATAATTCCTCCTCTATCTCAGGAAACCCAAATCATGTTTTTGCAGACACGGGAACATACAATGTAACACTTGTTGCATTATCAAACTTTGGTTGTCTTGACACTTTTAGTTTGCCCGTGAAAGTTTTTGGCTTACCAAAGATTTCCTTTTCAACATCGGGCCCCTTAAAGTTTTGCTCGAATGACAGTGTTATAATTACAGCTCCACTTGTGGCAAATATTAGATATATATGGGAGACCAACGACACAAATAACGTATACATTTCCGATACAACCGGCACCTGGAATGTTACGGCTACAGACACACTATCCGGTTGCTTCACAACAGATTCAATTTCAACTGAGGTAATTCAGGCCCCTGAAATTTTTGTTGGGGCTGATACAATAATCGGATTAGGGAACTCTGTAAGCCTTTTAGGTGCGGGTAGCGGTACTTACCTCTGGTCACCAAGTGCTTCATTGGATATTCCGTCACTTCAAAATCCTGTTGCTTCTCCAACTGTTAATACAACATATACTTTAGTGGTAACCAACAGCAATGGTTGTACAGCAACAGACTCTGTTAAGGTAAGGGTGGAAGAGCGCTACGAGTTTATATTCAATAGTGTTATTACACCCAATGGAGACGGTTTTAATGATAAATGGGTTATTAAAAACCTTGAGTTTTACTCTCAAAATGAAATTATAATTTTCAACAGGTACGGTCAAAAGGTTTTTGCGATGACTGATTACGACAATAGTTGGGATGGTACAAATAGCGGTGCCTTATTACCTGATGGAACATATTATTTTGTTCTTAAGTTTTCAAATTCTGATAAGAGTTTTACCGGACCAATAACTTTATTACGTTCTTCAAAATAAAAAGGAACTTCCATGAAAAAAATTACATTACTGACTTTCTTTTTTGCTTTATTCCTTAATGGGTTTGCACAGCAACTTCCGCTATATTCCCAATATAGTGTTATCGGGTATTTATATAATCCTGCACTTGCGGGCACAGATGAAAATGTAAATGCGGGATTATTGCACCGAAATCAATGGAAGGGTATTCCAGGTGCTCCAACAACAAGTCTTTTCAGTCTTGAAGGCCCGGTTGCTGCAAAGAATATCGGTATGGCAGGTACTATTTTTCAGGACGTTACAGACATTATACAGAGGGTGGGTGCATACTCATCTTATTCCTATAAAATAAGAATTAATGATGACCAAAAAGTTTTGTTAGGAGCTTCACTTGGTTTTATCCAGCAAAGAATAGACTTATCAAAAGCTATTATTAAGGATGAGAATGATCCGATGTTGATTTACAGAAATAATCTTAGGAGTAATTTAGTTGATGCCACCTTCGGTGCAATATACAATTGGAAAGCATTAGAAGTGGGATTTTCTATACCTCAGCTTCTAGGAAACAAAGTTGAATTTGTTAACACAGATGCTTCATCGTATTTTTATATGTCGCGTCACATTCTCTTCTCTGCTAAATACAGTTTTGATATAGTTAAGGAACAGGAAATGAAGCTTTATCCTTTAGTTTTGGTTAGATACGTTAAAGGGTCTCCCGTTCAATACGATATAAACGCTGTTTTCGATTGGAAGAAATATGGATGGGCATCTATAACTTATAGAAGTAATTATGCGATAGGTATAAATTTAGGTTTCAGAGTTAATAATGTATTAAGAGCAGGTTACGCTTACGATTATAGCATTAATCCTTTGAAAAACTATGCGTCCGGTTCTCATGAATTTTTCCTTGGATATACCTTTGGAAAGCGAACGCAGGAAAATGTTTTGGATAACAAAACAACTGCACAAAAAGACAGTATCATAGATAATCTGGTAAAATCTGATCAAAAAAGAAAGGAAGAAATTGAAGAGTTAAAAAATAATATTGATAAACTAAAATTACAGCATGATTCAATCAATAAACTCATCAAAGATTTTCCGGGTATGCAAATTGCTAAAGCCGCAGATTTTAAGAAAGAAGATGGTACATCAATAAGTAAGGGATTTTATGTTGTTATTGGTGCTTTCAAGAACGTAGGAAATGCTGAGAACGCGCGTTCTGCTGTTATTTCAAAGTATCCAGAAACCACGTTGTTTTTTAATTCAAATAGAGGATTCCATTACGTATACGTTTTAAAAACATCCAATCCTGAAACCGCAGAGGAAGTTCTAAAAGCCATTCAGGATAAGTACAATGACGCCTGGATCTTTGATCTTGAGTAGTTCATTTTTAACAATTTCCCGTTTCTCTTGATGTGATTATTTTGGTATTATTTTAGGATTGATGATAGCATTACCTGGGACACACTAACGCAATTTTCAAAGTGAAAAAATGTTTAATTAAAAATACATAAAACTAAACATTATTTTGGGTAATCATTTATTTTACAATATTTAACAAATAAAGTGTTTAATAAAATGATAAAATAATTAAACAATATGTATCTTTATATCCGATTTAGTATTTCGTTCTTTTGGGTTAGTGGTGGGGGCGAGGATAAGAAAAACTTATCCTCGCTTTTTTTAGATACTATTTAGGTTTCTACTCCCTTTTGCCCAATTAAATAAATTTTATCCTTTAATTGATCATTCCAAATACAGTCATCAATCCGAAAAAAATTAAAAGGATACATATGAGTAGTCTGACTGATTTTATTGAAGTTTTTTCCAGCCAAACTCTACCTAAATAAGCACCTAAAAAAGCAAAAATCACCGGGAAAATTAAATATTGCCATTGAGTTGAAAAATTCAATTCTTTTACCTGGCCCCAATAAACACCCAACCTGCTCACATCCACTAAGCAAGCAATAATGGTTCCGGTTGCAATATAAACTTTCTTTTCGCTTATAATCCTCACCAACCATGCGCTACGCAATGCCCCCTGGTGTCCGGTAAGTCCTCCAAAAAAACCACTGATTAATCCTCCTAACCATAAATTTTTACCAGGTTTTATTCTCGTCTCAAGAAATGGAAAATACTCATAAACCGCAAAGAAAATCATGATGAATCCCACAAGTATTCCTTGAAAGGTTACAAAAAAATGTTTTTGAAATAAACTGTAACTGAATACGTCTTTAGAATCCCCCGAATACTTCAAAATTAAAGCACCAATAATGGCGGCAGGAATTGAAAAAAGCCCAAATGACCAAACGATTTTCCATTCTACATTTTTAAAAACCAATCCCGACTTAAATATGTTATTGCAAAAATGAACCACCGCTGTAAGTGCAACCGCGTGTGGCAGAGGAAAAAATAGAGCAAAGGCCGGAAGCAAAAGTGTACCCAAACCAAATCCTGAGAAAAAAGTGAGCAATGATGCCAGTAATGCAACTGTAGAAATAACTAATACCTCCATTTACTTGGAATGAAAATTTATTAATCCTTGCATTGGGGATTGAAAAATATTTTCAACCTGAAATTTTTTTGATTGAGCAATAGTTTTTATTTCTTCACTAAAAACACTTGAAACTGAACCGGTAAAACTTAGCTTATAAGATTGTGCCTGCGGTATTTTTGCAATTTGCTTTTCAAAAAATGCAGAAAATGATTCTGTTCTTAAAATTTTGATTTCCGAATTTTCCAAATTTTCTGAGTGAAACATGGCGATGGAAGCAATAAAGCGATTCGCGTTAGGTTGTCGATAAATTTTATTTATAATTTCGGTGTGGCTGAGGTTTATCCAGGATGAAAAAGCTTCGTTTGTTTCGCACGAAAACGTATTGTCAAAATAATTCTGTAAAGTTCTTTTTCCAATGTCTGCGCCACTTCCTTCATCCCCAAAAATAAATCCGTAAGACGGGCTCTGATAAATAACTTTTTCTCCATTATAGAGGCAGGAATTACTACCCGTTCCGAGAATACATGCAAGTCCCGGAGAATTTCCACACAAGGCCCTGGCTGATCCAAAAATATCCGAATAAACTTCAATTACTTTTGCGTTCACAAATATTTTTGAAAGACAAATTTTTACTCTTTCCAGATTTTGTGGATTTCCGCAACCTGAACCATAAAAATATATTTCAGAAACTTTAATGGAAAATGCCGAATTATTAAAAGTTTTTTCGATTTCCTGAAAAATTACTTCATCACTTGAAAAATTAGGATTAAGCCCTAATGAAGAGAATCGCCCATGCTCCTGTTTTTTATCTAATAATACCCAATCGGTTTTACTGCTTCCGCTATCTGCAATTAAAATCATGAGTGGTTATTTAATCTTTCTACTGATTTCTCTCTGAATGTCTTTTTTCTTGATGTCCTCTCTTTTATCGAATGCCTTTTTACCTTTTGCGAGCGCAATTTCCAGCTTGGCCCAACCTTTTTCATTGATAAAAAGTCGCGTAGGTATTATGGTGAGCCCTTGATCTTTCAGCTTTTTTTCAAGTTTTTTAATTTCATTAGAAGTAAGCAGCAACTTTCGGTCTCTGCCGGGTTCATGCCCGAAATGAGTGGTCTTTTCGTATTCAGAAATTTGCAAATTCCTAATGAAAAGTTCACCATTTGTTAAAACACAATAACTGTCTGATAAGTTAACTTTTCCCTGACGAATAGATTTTATTTCGGAGCCTTTAAGGACCATTCCCGCAATATATTTTTCAAGGAAAGAGTAGTCAAAAGATGCCCTTCTGTTCTTAATCTCAACTGTTTTTAGAATCTTGTCCATCTATATCACAAAGTTATTTAAAATAAAGGGTCAACAGTCTCTTAATTAAAAAAACTGTGAGCCATAAAATATTTCATCGAACGATGATGATTTTTAATGGAAATTTTAAGCCAATTTGTTACATTAGCATCACATAATAAAAAACTATGAACTACGACGTAATTGTATTGGGTAGCGGGCCCGGCGGATATGTAACTGCAATAAGAGCATCACAACTTGGATTTAAAACAGCAATTGTAGAAAAAGAATCTCTGGGTGGTGTGTGCCTCAACTGGGGATGTATTCCCACAAAAGCACTTTTAAAAAGCGCACAGGTTTTTGAATATCTTAATCACGCTAAAGATTATGGATTGAGCGCAGAAAATGTTAAATCGGATTTTGGTGCTGTGATTAAGAGAAGCAGAGATGTAGCGGACGGAATGAGTAAGGGAGTTCAGTTTTTGATGAAGAAAAATAAAATTGAAGTCATAAACGGATTCGGTAAAGTTAAGCCGGGGAAAAAAGTGGAAGTTAAATCTGCAGATGGAAAAATATCTGTTATTGAAGCCAAACACATCATTATAGCAACTGGAGCAAGGAGCAGACAATTGCCGAATCTACCTCAGGATGGAAAAAAAATCATCGGTTATCGCGATGCTATGACTTTACCTAATCAGCCAAAATCTATGTTGGTGGTAGGTTCAGGAGCAATAGGAGTTGAGTTTGCATATTTCTATGCAACTATGGGAACCAAAGTAACCATAGTAGAGTTTTTGCCAAATATTGTTCCCGTGGAAGATGAAGATGTTTCAAAACAACTTGAAAAATCATTTAAGAAAATAGGAATAGAAATAATGACAGAGGCTAGTGTTGAAAGTGTAGATACAAATGGTTCCGGTTGTAAAGCTAAAGTTAAAACCAAGTCAGGAGAAAAAATCCTGGAAGCAGATGTTGTTTTATCTGCAGTAGGAATTGCTCCAAATATTGAGGGAATTGGTTTAGAAGATGTAGGAATAATTGTAGATAAAGGAAAAATAAAGGTGGATAAATTTGGTGCTACTAACGTTCCGGGTTATTACGCGATAGGTGATGTTACACCAGGCCAAGCTTTAGCACACGTTGCAAGTGCTGAAGGCATTTTGTGTGTTGAACACATTAAAGGAATGCATGTGGAGCCGATAGATTATAATAATATTCCCGGATGTACATATTGTCAGCCGGAGATTGCTTCAGTTGGTTATACAGAGAAAAAAGCAAAAGAGGCCGGCTACGAAATTAAAGTTGGAAAATTTCCGTTTACTGCCAGCGGAAAGGCTAAAGCAGCAGGCGCAAGCGATGGCTTTGTAAAAGTAATTTATGATGCCAAGTATGGTGAGCTTTTGGGTGCGCATTTGATTGGAGCCAACGTAACAGAAATGATTGCCGAATTGGTTGCTGCTCGTAAGCTTGAAACTACCGGACATGAAATTTTAAAGGCAGTACATCCTCATCCAACCATGAGTGAAGCAGTAATGGAAGCAACAGCTGCAGCTTACGGGGAGGTAATACACCTGTAAAGTTTTATTAAGCAATATCATCCCTACCCACCACTGAATATGAAAAAGAATTTTCTTTTAGTTGCATTTTTTCTTTTGGGCATGTTCAATTCTAAATTAGGAACAGCGCAAATTTCAAATTGCCAACCTTGTACCGATAATGGCGTAAAAACATTTACTGTTAATATGACTGCAAGTCCAAACATGACAGCATCAGTGACCAGTAACAGATTTGGTCAGTGTTGTCAGGGTTCTGGGTCCGATAAATGTATAAGGTTTATTGTAAGCGTACATCCTTCTGCCGCATTTTTCCAAATTCAAATTAATCCCGGCAATAATGGTACTTGGGAAATTGATTGTGACCCTGGTAAGAAATATACACCTGCAGACAAACCTTGTCTTAACGGACTTACCAATTTTTGCGTTACTTATTGCAATCCCGGGAATAACAATGATACTTACACTTTTACTACCAGTAATGGCTTTACTCCAGGCCCGGATCTTTCATTGAGACTTGGATGTACAAAGCCAATTACTGTTCAAGGACTTCAGGAGAGTTCCATTACTTGGCAATCTGTTGTACCAAATAACAGTTTCAACACATTTCTTTCATGTACATCGGGTTGTGATACAGCAAACGTAACTCCTACTTCTTTACCTTCAGGAAACTTCGTTGATTATAAAGTTTGCGGGCAAACAGTGGGTTGTTCTGTGCCATATTGCGATACAATAAGAGTAAATGTTACACCTGCAATGACATTAACCGTTACTCCTAGTAGTCCTGTTATATGTTCTTCTCAAGGCTCTGTTACTCTAACCGCAACAGCTACAGGTGGAGTTACTCCTTATAACTTTTCTTGGTCCGGGGGCGGTGCTTCATCCACAAAAAACATAACAGTCGCGGGATTTCAAACAGTAACAGTGGGAGACGCAAGTAGTGGATGTGCTCCATTAACACAAACAATAAACGTGACTGCGGCACCAACGCCAACATTAACTGCTACGCCTGCATCACTCTCTGTTTGTTCAGGCAATTCCACCAATATATCTTTATTCAGCTCATCGGTTGGAACCACTTATGCGTGGACAGTATCTCAGAGTGGAGTATCTGGTGCGAGTGCAGGATCTACTGCAACTTCCTCAATAAATCAAACGCTTACCGCAACTGGATCTAGTGCTGGAACAGTAACCTATACCATTACTCCAACTGCGAACGGTTGTTCCGGTACCCCTACCACATTAACTTTTACTGTTAGTCCTGCTCCAAACATGACACTAACGAACGGCGGAACTAGTTTGTGCTCTGGAAATTCGAACTCTGTTACAATTAGTTCCACCTCTGCCGGGGCTACTTTTTCCTGGACATCCAGCTCAAATGGTGCAACAGGTGCGAGTAACTCTTCTGGCTCCTCCATATCTGATTTACTAACGACTACCGGAAGTAGTAGCGGAACAGTAACCTACTCCATCACACCAACTTTAAACGGTTGCAACGGAACCGCACAAACGATAACCTTTACAGTAAATCCAACACCAACTGTCACTAGTTCTAATAGTGCATCTGTTTGTAGCGGAGTTGCAACAAATATTTCACTCACAGCCAGCACTAATTCAACTTTTTCTTGGATTGCAGTAAACAATGCTTCTACAATCGGAGAAAGTTTAACGACTCAAACTTTATCAACGATTAGTAATACCATTACCAATTCAACTAGCAGTGCTACAACCGTTATTTACACAGTAACTCCTACTGCCGGAAGTTGTACGGGTCCACAGCAAACATTAAGCGTAACGGTGAATCCTACACCAAATATGTCCAGTAGCAGCAGTGTTGACCTCTGCACAGGAAATAGTGTAAACTTAACTTTAACGTCTACCGTACCTTCCACGTTTACTTGGATTGCTGCGTCAAACAGTAATGTAGGAGGAGAAAGTACAACCCTGCAAAGTGGCAGTGTAATTAATAACACCCTCACAAATACTGGAAATGCAATCAGCAGTGTAATTTACACTGTTACCCCAACTTCCACAGGCGGAACTTGTGCCGGAACATCTCAGTCTGTAACAGTTTCAGTTGTGCCAACCGCCACAATGACCTCATCTAACTCGACTACAATTTGCAACGGAAACAATGTAAATATTGCACTAACTTCCAACATTCCATCTTCTTATTCCTGGTTAACCACTGCTAACGCCAATGTAACAGATGAGAGTACAACTGCACAAAGCACTGCTTCAATTTCAGATATTCTTGTGAATACCTCCACTGTTGTGCAAAGTGTAGTTTACACCGTTACTCCAACATCAACAACCGGTAGTTGTGCAGGTACTCCTCAAACTGTATCAGTAACAATTAATCCCGCTCCGATTATAACAAGTGCTACTACTGCAACAATCTGCGGAGGAGGTTCTGTAAGTATTCCACTAACGTCAAACGTTAGCTCCTCTTTTACCTGGATAGCTTCAGACAATCCAAGTACTACAGGTGAAAGTACAGTTGTTCAAAGTACTTCAACATTAGCCAATACGATTATCAACACTTCAAATTCTGCACAGGTTGTTACCTATACGGTTACCCCAACTGCATCTACAGGAAGTTGCCCGGGAGTTGCTGAAACGGTAAGTGTTACTGTAAATCCATCACCTGTAATTACAAATTCTAACAGTCAAACCATATGTAGCGGAGCTACATTAAATCTTGCACTTAACACCAATGTTGCCTCCACATTTTCATGGATTGCAGCAAGTAATTCAAATGTAACCGGGGAGTCAACTGCGGCTCAATCGGGATCAACTATCAACAACACACTTACCAGTTTTGGCGGAAGCATTGAGAATGTTATTTATTCTGTTACGCCAACCAGCAGCTCTGGTTGTGCAGGATCTGTTCAAACCATTACTGTTTCTGTTAACCCTGCTCCAATAATGAATGCGACCAGTGGAAGTGCAATCTGCAGTGGCAATTCAATTTCTATACCACTTACAGCAAATCTTGCTTCATCATTTTCGTGGATAGCAGCAAACAACGCAAGTATAACGGGTGAAAGTACAACAGCTCAATCAAGCGCAACAATTTTAAATACTTTAACCAATACGAGTAGCTCAACGCAGAACGTTGTTTATACGGTAATACCAACTTCTTCATCCGGATCTTGTCAGGGAACACCAATTACTGTTACTGCAACTGTAAATCCAACTCCTCAGATGACAAGTGCAACTTCCTCCAGTATTTGTAGTGGATCAGCATTTAATCTTGCGCCAACGGCAAATGTTAATTCTACTTTTTCATGGATTGCATCAGACAACACGAACACCACCGGAGAAAGTACAAGCAGCCAAACTTCCTCAATAATTTCCAACACAATTACCAATAATTCCAATTCTGTCCAGAGCATTATCTACTCAATTACTCCGACTTCGGTGGGGGGTAGTTGTTTAGGTTCTACGCAAAACGTAACAGTTACAGTTAATCCTACCCCTTCAATGAACAGTGCAAACACCATCTCAATTTGTAGTGGAAATAGTGTAAACTTAAGCTTAAGTTCTAGTATTGCCTCAACTTATAGCTGGATTGCAGCAAGTAACACCAATATTACAGGTGAAAGTTTAACTGCGCAAAGCTCTTCAATATTAAATAACACACTTGTAAACACAAGCACCGTTTCACAACAAGTGATTTATACAGTTACACCAACCTCTACATCCAATTCTTGTGTCGGAACCTCTCAAACCATAACTGTTACTGTCAATCCTATTCCCTCTGCATCTTCTCTTTCTAGCAATACACCAGTTTGTTTAAATGGAACAATTAATTTAACTGCTCCAACAGTAACCGGTGCAACTTATTCATGGAATGGCCCAGGAGGTTTTTCTTCCTCTAATCAAAACCCAACCATTCCAAATGCAAGTTCATCAGGAACTTATTCATTGGTAATAACGGCAAACGGATGTAGTAGTCCAACAGCAACAACCAGTGTAACTGTTAATTCTATTCCTGTAACGGCCAACCCAACTTCAAATGGTACAATTTGTAGCGGGCAAAATGTTTTATTGAATTCGTCAGTTATTTCATCCGCTACATACGCTTGGACAGGACCAGGAGGATTTACTTCCTCAATCAGAAATCCAACAATAAGTTCAGCATCAACGTCAGCTACAGGAACATATTCTTTGATTGTAAGTGTCCCAGGTTGTGGCTCAACCAGTACAGAGACAGTTTCTGTTGTGGTCAATCAGACTCCGAGCGCACCTGTGATTACAGGTACTACATCCATTTGTTCGGGTACCAACCTAAATCTCTCTGCAACCAGTACTGCAGGAACAACTTTTAGTTGGACAGGGCCAAATACTTTTTCCGCAACCGGTAGTAGTGTTAGTGTTTCTTCAATTACTTCGGTTGGAGCTGGAACCTATTCTGTTGTTGCCAGTTTAAACAATTGCAATAGCAGTACATCAACAATAGGTGTAACCGTAAATGCCTCTGACGATCCATCTTTCAGTTACAGTTCAGGAACTTTCTGCGCTAGTGGAACCAATCCATCCGCTCAAATAACAGGAACGGCCGGAGGTACCTTTTCAGCTTCATCTGCCGGATTAGTAATAGGTAATGCTTCTACAGGATTAGTAAATTTATCGGCTAGTACACTTGGAACTTATACGGTTACTTATACTACTGCTGGCTCTTGTTCAACCAGCAGTACTTTTCCTATTACTGTGACTGCAGCTCCCACTGCAAACTTTTCATTTAGTGGACCTTTCTGTACCAGTGGAACCAATCCATTACCTCAATTTACTGTTGGTGCAAGTGCTGGTATTTTCTCAGCATCTTCGGCCGGACTCGTATTCGCAAATACTTCAACCGGAGAGATTGATTTGTCTGCCTGCAGCGCAGCGACCTATACTGTTACCAACAACATTGCTGCTGCAGGAGGTTGCGCTGCAGCAACTTTTTCAACTACTGTAATTATAGATGCAGCAGCTACTGCAAATGGCGGAAATCCCATTACAATCTGCGCCGGCACATTAGCAACGTTAAACGGAACTATAGGTGGTTCTGCTACCTCAGCAAGTTGGAGTGGAGGAACGGGAACGTTCAGTAATTCGAACTCACTCACCTCAACTTACACACCAGCTGTTGGAGAAAGTAGTGTTTCACTTGTCTTGACAAGTAATGACCCTGCGGGCGCTTGTACTAGCACTACAGACACAGTGATTTTAAATATCACTCCTTTACCGGCATCACCTACGGTAATAACGGATACCGTTTGTACAGGTAGCGCTGCATTGCTTCAGGCTACTGCACCAGGCGGAACCTATCAGTGGTTTATAGCTGCTACTGGAGGTACTCAGTTGGGTACAGGAGCAAATTTCACTACACCAACAATTCAGTTTAATGTAAACTTCTTTGTGCAAACTACGGTTGGAAGTTGTACTAGTCCACGCATTGCTGTTGCTGTGGTAGCATTACCAATTCCTGCGGCGCCAAGTGTTACGGGAACTGCAATTTGTACCGGAACAAGCACCTCGCTTACAGCAAGTGGCGGTACTTCCTATGGCTGGTACGATACGTCTTCGGGAGGTAATCTTTTAGCAACAACTTCAGGTTTTACATCACCAGTATTAATTTCAAATACCACGTACTTTGTTGAATCAGTTTCAAGTGGTTGTTCTAGTTCTAGAACAGCAGTTACGGTTACGGTAAGTACGATACCTTCAGCACCTACTGTTTCTAATTTGAGTGTTTGTGAAGGAGGTACAGTTACCCTTTCAGCTACAGCCCCTGGTGGAACCTACAACTGGTATGATGCTGCCACCGGAGGTAATTTGTTGGGAACCGGTATTAGTTTCGCTACTCCTGCAATTAATTCGACAACCAATTATTTTGTGAATTCTACAATTGCAGGATGTTCGGGCCCTGTAACCACTGTAACAGTAACTGCAATACCAACACCTGCCGCACCTACGGCTTTAGGAGATTCTATTTGTGCTGGTACTACAGCTCAATTAAACGCTTCTGCTCCCGGACCAACTTACAGATGGTTCAGTGCTCCAACCGGGGGAAGTTTATTACACACCGGTTCAAATTTTACAACTCCTGTTTTAAATACCAACACTTCCTATTATGTTCAAACAACAGTTACCGGTTGTACGAGTACCAGAACCCAAGTAACTGTTACGGTAACGCCTTTACCAAGTCCGCCAAGCGTTATTACTGCGACCGTTTGTGAAGGAAATACTGCCTCAATTAGCGCAAATCCACCTGTGGGCGGAACAGTGGAGTGGTACGATGCCTTAACAAATGGTAATTTGCTTTCTTCTTCTTTGAATTTTACTACGCCAATATTAAATGCTTCCACAAATTATTTTGTTAAATCTATTGTTGACGGTTGCTCTTCTTCATTAGCGACCTGTTCAGTAACGGTAAATCCTTTGGATAATTCAGAATTCTCTTATAGTTCCGGAAGTTTTTGTGTTTCAGGTTCCAATGCAAGTCCTTTAGTAACGTCTGGCGTTAGTGGTACTTATTCTGTTTCACCTTCAGGATTAAATTTTAGCAGTGCTTCAACAGGTGTAATTAACGTAGGAACATCAACACCAAATACTTATACAGTAACATTTAGCAGCAACGGAACTTGTCCTACCTCATCCACTACAACAGTTACCATCACCAATGCTTTTAATGCAACATTTAGTCTTAATGACACATATTGTCAGGGAGGAATAAATGATTCGCCACAATTTACTGCCGGGGCCAGCGCCGGAGTCTTTTCGTCAACCCCATCAGGATTACAATTTGTGAGCAGTTCAACAGGTGAGATAGACTTATCAAATTCAGGTGCGGGAACTTACTTGATTACAAATAATATTGCCGCAGCCGCCGGTTGTGCCGCAGCCTCAGATACTGAGACGGTTGTAATATTTCCAAAGCCCATTGTGAGTGTTGGTAACGATAAAATTGTTTGTGAAGGGAGTGTGGTGAATCTAGCAGGATTGATAGGCGGTTCTGCAACATCTGCAAGCTGGAGTGGAGGACTAGGGACTTTCTCTAATTCTAATTCTTTAAATACGATTTATTTTCCTTCTTCCGGAGAAACGACATTAGAGTTGGTGTTGAGTACCGATGATCCTGTGGGTCCTTGTACATTTGAATTCGACACGCTAAACGTTACTATTGAAGCGAATCCTCTTGCACCAACGGTAACAGATGTAACCATTTGTGAAGGTACTTCTGCAACCTTAACAGCAATTGCTCCAGGAGGAACATATACTTGGTTTAATGTTCCATCGGGAGGAACCTCCTTATCAAGCGGAGCAACTTTTGTCTCCTCACCAATTAATACCAATACTGTTTTCTATGCGCAAACACAGGTAGGTGCTTGCGTTAGTCCACGCACCCCTGTGAATGTTCAGGTTATTCCGCAGGACGATCCTAGCTTTACCTATGCTGTAGGAACATTGTGCTCTACAGGTATCAATCCTACTCCGACCGTTAGTGGAGTTCCCGGTGGTGTATTCAGCGTGGCGCCTGTAGGTTTGGTTTTCATTAATCCTAACACAGGAGAAGTTAATTTAGGTGCCGGAAATCTAAATTCATTTACTGTAACCTATGTAACACCTGGTACGTGCCCCGACACTGCTGATTTTGTTTTTACTGTCACCAATGGATTTGATGCGTCATTCATATACAATAGCAGCTATTGCAGCACATCTTCTAATCCAAGTCCTACTTTCCCAGCCGGGGCAAGTGCAGGAATTTTCACAGCAACTCCATCGGGAATGGTTTTTCAAAATGCTGCTAATGGAATCATTGATATTTCTGCAAGCACTCCCGGAACCTATACTGTTGTGAATTCCATTCCTGCCTCAGGATTATGTGCTGCTGTATCAGATAGTACAGTAGTTACTATAGATCCGGCTGCAACAGTTGATGCTGGTGTAACGATTAACGTATGTACTGGTGATTCAGCTAATTTGTTAGGTGTTTTTGGAGGTAGTGCCACTCAGGTAACTTGGTCAGGAGGTAATGGATCATTCATTAATGATCAAAATCCAAATGCAATTTATGTTCCTGCGAATAATGAAAGCGCGGTTACTTTATATCTAAGCACTGATGATCCCGCTGGAGCTTGTAATGCAATCAGCGATAGCGTTGTTGTGAATTTTAATAGGGATACTGCTTCATTCAGTTATGGAGCAGGAACTTTCTGTTCCTCTTCACTTGATCCAACTCCTGTTATAATAGGAAATTACACAGGCACTTACTCTGCAAGTCCATCAGGATTGTTTTTTACAGATAATACAACAGGAGAGATTGATTTGAGTGCGTCAACGCAAACTACCTATACGGTTACTTTTAATACAAACGGTATTTGTCCAAATAGTTTCGATCAGGTTATTACCATTACCGGTTTAACTGATGCAAGTTTTAGTTTTAATTCCAATTATTGCCAAAATACCATCTCTGCAGCACCCTTGTTTTCTGTGGGGGCAAGTGCAGGAACCTTTAGTGTTTCTCCATCAGGTTTGAATTTTACAGATGTTTTAACAGGAGTGATTGATCTTGAAAACACTGCACCTGGAAGCTATATTGTTACTAATCAGATTCCGCCAAGTGGATCTTGTGCCTCTTCTAGTTACACGGATACAGTTGTTATTGACCCGGCTCCGATTGTAAATGCCGGTAATTCAATAAGTGTTTGTTCAGGTGTAAATTCAGTAACGTTAATCGGAAGCGTCACGATTGGCAGTACTACAGGAGGATGGACAACACTTGGAACGGGAGTATTTTTACCTGATTCAAGTCAATTGAATGCAAATTACAACCTCAGCTCAGCAGACAGTGCAAACGGATCTGTTAAGCTTGTTTTAACTTCAACTAACAACGGGTTGTGCAACGCTGTGACTGATACTATAACCATTAACATTCTAAATGCTGTAATTGTGAATGCTGGAAATGATTCGTCGGTCTGCAGTAATGAAAGCATAACATTAAGTGGTAGCTTATTTGGAGGTACGTCTTCGGTTGTTTGGACAACCAACGGCACCGGTAATTTCGCCACCAGCGATACTTCACTTCAGACAACATATTTAACTAGCAGCAACGATGTTTCTGTTGGGCAGATATTGTTTATTTTAACTCCTGTTAATGCGTGTGGCAACTCAAAAGACACAATTAATTTCACCATAAACCCTGGGCCTCAGATTACTGCCACTGGAGATCAGGTAATTTGTAGTGTTGTTCCTTCAGTTCAGCTTGGATCTACGAAAAACGGTCTTGCTGGAGGTCAAATCTGGTCGGTTAATGGTAGTGGAAGTTTCAGCCCTTCTGACACTAGCTCCAACCCAATTTACAATATTGCTTCGAACGATA
>JBKCIQ010000147.1:0-6884 GCA_046302135.1 Bacteroidota bacterium
GCGTATAATCTCTTGAAAGTCCGAAAGCAATTGCGAAAAAAGAAATAACAATTATGAATAAATTCGGCATAAAGATTAACCAGTTATTTTGTTTAGTGTCATTTTTTGGGGTTGGAATATATGGCACATTAATATTAAAAAGTGAATAAATAAACCCAGTCAAAAATACCCACCACGAACCCATTAAAAGTATTCCCCCCCAAATATGGAAACCACGTTCAGACTCCTCAGGTAACCATTTTTGTACTTTTATTCTTATCAAGTAAGAAAGTAATGAAAGAATCAAATAACTATATACAAAGATTGAAACGTCTACCTTAAAAGAAGCAATTGAAAAAAATAAAGCAATAATTGGTACAATGAATTCTAATAACTGAAATAATCCACTTAAAAAAAACACTGAAGAAGTGATGTAATGAAATTTTTGTCTTAGGGTAAACTTCGAAAACAATAATGGAAAAACCCTAAACAACAATTCAAAAACACCACGAGACCATTTTAGTTGTTGTTTAAAATATGCTACAACTGTTGAAGGCGTTAATCCCTTTGATAAAACTTCCGGAACATAAACAGATTTCCATCCTTTTGCCTGTAACCTCATTGCGGTATGCATATCCTCAGCCAACCCAGGAGCATGTCCACCTATTGAATCTAATGCAGACCTACGAAACAAACAATTTGCACCAATAGCCTGAACCGTACCATATGAATTCATTGTCATCATCATTGGACCATAAAAATGAAAGCTTTGTTCCGCAGAAGCACGTGCAATGATACTTTCATTTTGGTTATAATAAGACTGGATACATTGCACATACCCAATTTCTGAATCTTCGAAGTATGGTACAAGCCTATCTAAAAATTCAGGAACAGGAATATGATCAGGATCTAAAATTAAAACGAGATCTGAAGTTGAATTTTTTAGCGCATTATTAATATTACCCGCTTTAGCGTCGTTTTTATCCGTCCGTGTTACATATATAATCTGATTTTTAAAACAAAAATCTTTTAAAAAACTATTATTCGATTCATCACATAAAAATGTAGAATGAGGATAATTTATCTTTTTAATAGCCTGTAAAGTTTTAAGTACCATTTCAATTGGCTCACCATCACAATAGGTAGTAAAAACATCAACTGTAAATATTTTTTTAGAAAGAGGAGGTACTGGAATTGAAGGTGACCAATAGTGATACCATTCTAGCCAGAGCTTAAATATTCTAAATCCCAAAACAACTAAAACGAGCGAAAATAAAAATACGGATCCCGATGAGGCATTGTTGAACAAATAAACATAAAAACAAATCGAAAAAATAAAAGAAATAAAAATCAAAATTCGTAAAAAGAAAATATCAAATTTTCTTATTGAAATTACCCTTGGAAAAGTTGAATTATCTGAAAACATAATAAAAAATATAACAGTAAACTTTTAATTGAAATTAAGCAACAGCCAAATTAACAGAAGGAAAAAAATATACACAAGTGGACCAATTAAAAATCTGTATTTACCCATAAATAAGCTTATAAAAAATTCTATAATCTAACTTCGATCTTTATGTGAATATTGATATAGTACCGCATTAATAAGTATTAGAAATGGAAAAAGATTAAATAGACACCAAAATAAATTGATAAAAAATGATTTTGTGTCCGGATGCCTATTATCAATAATTAAATATGAATTGTAAACTATACCAACTAAAGCTAAACCTATTATTAACAAATGGGGAATTATATGCTGAAAAAAATTACTATTCTCCTTTGATTTAGGTGTCACATTAAATTTAACTTGAGATGAAAAAAGCGATTTAAATAATGCTTTTAACATGAACCAAAATCCGGAAATAAAATATTGTGACGATCTGGTATTATTTATTCCCCAAGTACCTAAAACAAAAGATGTAGTATTTAATATCTGAAATAACACAAATAAACCTGAAAAAATACTATTGTACTCCAAAACAGGATTCGTTAAAGTGAAGAAATAATAAATTGGACTGAAAACAAAAATAATTATCCATAAAGGGGATAGATATGACCATAAAGTTGATAAATAACATAATCTTTGAGGTAAAGACAAACCATTCATAAATACAAAATTCTTTTTAAGACCAAGATCTAAAGTTCCTTCGGCGTATCTACTGTATTGTTGTGTTCTACTATTTAAATCCTGAGTAGAAAGCATTTTGCATTCAACCTTCGGGTGAAGCAAACTGATCCATTTATTTTGTTTGTTGCTATGCATATATACGGAGGTATACAAGTCTTCAGAGGCATGATGAACAAAAGGTTTGATAGAATTACCAAGAAAAAATTCAGTGATTCTCTTTCGAATTTCAAATGAAGACAAATTATTTTTATTCAATTGGGAAACTTCACTTTCAATTGAAGATTTAAACTCACTTATAGCAAAGCTCATTACCGCTTCTCGTCTGTGCAAAGAACCAGCACCACAACAAAATGAAGCATTGTATAAATTCCTTTTTCTCTGAATAACATCATAAAATAATTGTGAGTCATTTCCAAAAACATCTTCATTAACTTTTACCCATCCAAAAATTTTATTTAAAATATTGTGTGCTCTTTTATTCTTTAGGTTAAAAAGTCGGACAAGATATTTATCTAATCCCTCACCAGGTGTAAGATCAAAAAACCATTGAGGTGTTTGCACCCAAGCCACATTTTTATTTTTAAAATATCCGCTTACATTTTGAATTATAGTTGGAAAAACCCTAGTATCGGCATCCAAAATTAAAAATAAGTCACCGTCAGAATTCAATAAACCGTTTGCCAAATTACCAGCCTTGAAACCTTCATTGCATTCTCTTGTTAAATAATGAACTTTTTCAACTTCTGCCAATTTTTTTATATTTTCTTTGTTAGAATCTCGACCATCTCTTCTACCATCATCCAAAACATAAATATTTATTTGAACATCATTAAAGCTTGATTGAATGTTTTTTGCATCATTAATAGTAAACTTTAATAGATTCGACTGTTCATTATATGTTGCAATGAAAACATCAATTTTAACAGGGCGATCAATACTGCCATTCAATTCCTGAATTTCAGAAAGATAGTGCACAGGTTTTTGTGGTACATGATCATCATAATCCCAAAAACTATAGATCATCAAAATGGTCCCCACAAAACTCAATGTTTCTGCTGTAGTTAAAACATAAGAAAATATAGCTGCCTGAGGATTAATGGAATAAACCCAACGATAAAATAAATAAACGCAACCTATAAAAATGGTAAGCAATCCAAAAATTTTAAATCCAAATGCAACTATTGGAATCCTTTTAGTCGGTTCGTAAGGAACACGATCTTCGAATTGTTGAAAGTAAAGTTCAGTTTTCATTAAATGCATAAATAAATTATTGTATCCAGTACAAAAAATCCGGAACAAGACCCTTTTTCAAATTGACAAATCGTATTTTTTTATCATCCAACAGAAAACCTTTTATATTAAAAATTAACTGAACCTGCTGAGAATTACTTAAAAATTCAATAGAATCAAAATCATAAATTACTTCATCATGACTAATCTGAATTTTCCACGGAAAGGAATTAATGGAATTAATTTTAGTAACCTCGGTTTTCTGTTCTGAATGAAAACTAAAATTATCAGCGTCTATATATTGAACATAAGAATTTTCTCTCATAAATATTTTATCATATTATTGAATTTAATTTCAAAGAAAAGATTCGGGTAATTTATTCGACAACAGCCAAAAAAATATTGCTGAATTATTTACACACAATTAAAAATACAATACAAAAAATTGAATCAACTTTTATTTATCATCACTCACCGATATAATTTGCCATGTCAGGTTTAAGGCATACAGTTTTAAAAAGTCAAAATCATGAAAATTAAAATACTCTACTTATTGCTAACTACATTTATCATCCAATGTATAGATGCGCAAATTTTTGACTGGGCCAAAGCTGAAGGTTTGTGGGCTTATGACTATGGATATGGAATAACAACTGATGCAGGTGGCAATGTTTATGTAACCGGAAAATATGAACAACAAGCCAATTTCAGTAACACAATATTAAACACAAGAGGAAATCATGATGTATTTATAGCAAAATATGATGCGAATGGAAACGTTGTATGGATCAAAACTGCAGGTGGTGCAATGGGAGATTATGGGACATCTATTTCATGTGACGGTAATAAATATTTATATGTTGCAGGAGAGGTTGAAGGGTATGGCATTCCGGTTACATTCGATAATTCAAACGTCACTTTTAATTCTGTTGGAGACAATGATATCTTCTTTGCCAAATACGATCTATCCGGAAATCTAATTTGGGCAAAACACGCCGGAGCCTATAAAAACGACAAGGCTCTTGGTATAACTCATGATAAAAGTGGAAATGTAGTGATATGCGGATTGTTTGAAGACTCTACCGTTTTTGAAGGAAATCATATTTTATTAGGCAAGGGCAATAAAGATATTTTAGTTGCAAAATTTGATTCATTAGGTAATTATTTATGGGCAAGAACAGCAGGAAGTCCTTTTCGTGATGAAGCTAAATCAGTCATTTGCGACAGCATGGGTAATGTATATGTAACAGGAATGTTCAGTGACACCGTAGATTTTGGTGGAATAACACTAATTAGTCCCAATGGTTATTTTGATATGTTTCTTGCTAAATACGACACAAACGGAAACATAGTTTGGGTTAAACAAGGAAGCAGTGATTATGATGAAGTTGGTTGGGGAGTAACAAAAACAGTAGATGAAAAAATAATTGTTACGGGAGAATACAATGCTTATGCGTTGTTTGATAATCTGGCTTTAGTAACAAGTGGAATGTCTGATATTTTTATTGCGGCTTATGATTCTAATGGAAATATAATCTGGACAAAGTCAGCAGGAGGTTCACTTATTGAAAGAGCTAGAGGAATTGGAACAGACGGATTTAATATTTTCATTACAGGGCAATTTGGAGGGCAATGCAATTTTGGAACTGAACAATTAAATGCAACAGATTCATCAGATGTATTCATAAGCGCTATTGACAATAACGGAAATTTCATTTGGACTGTAAGTGCGGGGGGAACTCCTGATTCACTAGAACAATTAGGCTACGAGTCAGGAATAGCTGTTTGTGGCGACCCTATAGATGGTAGTGTTTATGCCACGGGATCCATTTTAGATGGAGGAACTTTTGGTGTAAATACAATTGGTGGATATAAACGCACAGATATTTTTGTTTGTAAAATATCTACCGAAATTTCGGCCGGAATAAATTTTAACAACGCACAGAATGAAATTAGTGTAATTAACCCATGCACAGAGCAACTAATTATAAATTGTCAAAGTTCCTTAGAACCAATTAAAATTTCAATTTATACTACTGATGGAAAACTTATAGAAGCGAAAAAATTAAGTGAGGGAGAGAAGCAAATTGAAATTGAATTCATTAATTATCAAGAAGGAGTCTATATAATGAAACTCGAAACAAATAATAAAATGATTGAAAGAAAATTCATTCACATAAAATAAAATGAAAAATTTAATTACAATTTTAAGTATTGTTACATTTTTATATAGTAACTCTCAGAATATCATATTCCAGCAAATATATCAGTGTCAGGTAGATCAAAGTGCTAGAGAAATTGTAGAAATCAGTTCAGGAGGCTTCATGATTGCGGCAATGAACGAAAAAACTATTGGAGATTCTGATATTTATATAATAAAAACAAACGTATCAGGTGACACCCTCTGGACGAAATCTTTTGGAGGCAATCAGTCAGAATATCCCAACATGATTTTAGAAACCAATGGCGGAAATTTTCTCATTGTTGGATACACACTCAGCTATGGAGCAGGAAGCAATGATGTTTATCTTATCAAAATAGATATAAATGGGAATTTACTTTGGTCAAAAACGTATGGTGGAATCGGTGATGATGAAGGAAAGGACATAATTCCTACTTCAGATGGTAACTATGTAATAACCGGAAGATCTAATAGTCCCGGCAACCAATACTATGATGCATTTCTCATGAAAATAGACCCTTTAGGTAATATTATATGGGAAAAAAATTATGGAGGTAGTTTATATGAAACATCAAGAAGCGTTAAAGAATGTTTAGATGGAGGCTATATTTTAACGGGGCAAACCTTAAGTTATGGTTCAGGTGGAGGTGATGTTTATCTCATAAAAACAGATTCAAATGGAAATCTAGTTTGGAGTAAAACTTTTGGAGGAAGCAGTATTGACGATGGCAATGTAGTATTAGAAAATCCAGACAAAACGATTATGATTGCCGCAGAAACCGAAAGTTATGGAGGTGGAGCAATGGATGTGTGGCTGTTAAAAACAGACAGTCTTGGCAATTTACTATGGAGCCAAACTTACGGAGGAACAGATAAAGACGTTAGCAAAACAATGCGCATGACATCAGATGGAAAATACCTTATTGGTGCAATTTCCAGGAGTTTTGGATGGATCAATCCGGATATGTGGTTACTTAAAATCGATACCAATGGAACTACCTTGTGGACAAGACATTTTGGATCCTGGGATCATGAACATTGTCATTCAGCAAGAGAAGCATCGGATGGAGGAATAATTGCGGTTGGACATAGCAAAAGTTACGGGCCAGTTACAAAAATCATGTTTATTAAATTGGATGAAAATGGAACCACCTCATTTGCTGAAAACAATCAAAAACATGAGATAAATATTTTTCCCAATCCTGCTGAGACCAAAATTAATATCCAATTACCCTATGCAAAACTTCAATTGGCAGAGTGTTCGGTTTTTACATTAACAAATAATTCAATTCTACATGAAAAAATTCAAATTAACAATGAAAAATCTGATATTGAAATAGATCTATTGAATATACCTCCGGG
>JBKCIQ010000148.1:0-22130 GCA_046302135.1 Bacteroidota bacterium
GAATACATAGTGCATGACGGAGATGTAATGCATTTTAGATTTAATGTCTAATTCATAAATTTCTAGACAGTCAATCCAAACACACTTATGTCATCTGTTTGTTCGTTATTTCCTTTCCAGTCAAGATGTTCTTTGTGTAAGATACTTCTATGGTTTTCTGGGTGATGGCTTGCTATCAAAGAAACAAGCATTTTAAATCTTCTACTACCGAATTTTTTATTGTTCTTCCCGCCGAATTGATCAAAAAATCCATCAGAAGACATAAATAAAGAGTCGCCTTTTTCCAATTTAAAAGTTTGAACATTTTCCTCAGAAAAAAACTGCATATCTTCAGAACCAAAAACTAGTTTTGAACCTGGTACCTCAATTAATTCTCCCTTTCTAACAATCATTAATGAAATTTTAAAACCACAAAATTTTATTTCGAATGTTTTACGATCAAAGTGAAAATAACCCAATTCAGCAGAATCTTTATTTGGATTTAAATTGAGTGCTTTCTTAAATTGATTATTAGCATTTAACATAATGGAGTAAATATCACTTTTGTGCTTGGTAAATTCGAAAGATTCACGCAAAGCTCCAAAAGCTAACAATGAAACAAATGCCCCAGGAACCCCATGCCCTGTTGAGTCCGCAATACAATAACTTAGATGATTTTCATCATTTGAATACCAGAAAAAATCCCCGCTTACAATATCTTTTGGTAATACAAGGGTAAATGCATTTAATATTTGTTCAGAAAAATCTTGTTCAGAACACAACACAGAACGCTGAATTAGTCCTGCATAATGAATACTATCTAGTAACTGCTGGTTTTTATGTGAGAGTTCGAAAACTTTTTCTTCAACTATTCTTGATAAATTTTCATTAATATGTTGTAGTTGTAAATTCATTTCTTTAATTCTCAAATCTTTTTCATAAGCTTCAATTGCCTGAAAAATACAAGATTGAAATTCAAATTCTTGAATAGGTTTCGTGAGAATACGATAAACATGTGCAGCATTAACAGAATACATTACAGAATCCAAATTTGGATTTCCCGACATTAAAATCTTAATTGCTTCAGGAAAAAATTCCATAGATCTTCCTAACAAATCACTCCCAGACATTTCAGGCATAGACAAATCACTAATAATTAGTGAAGGGGTAATACCCTCATTTTGCATTTCAGTAAATAATTCTAAAGCATCGAATGGGTTATTTACGGTCTCGACAACAAAATCAAATTCATCATATGAGTATAATTTCTCCTTAATAGTAACAGATAGGTAGTGATCGTCATCCACAATAACTACAGTATGTTCAATCCGGCTGGACTGCTTATCCTCAATTAGGACATTACTTGTCTGTTTATTTTTAAGCATTAAACCAATTTAAATTTAATATTAAAAACAGTTGAGCCTGCTGAAGATTGCACACTTAAAACTGCATCCATTTGTTCAAGATACTTTTTACATAAACTTAATCCAATTCCGGTTCCTCCTTTATCACCCTTAGTAGTATAGTATGGATTAAAAATTCTCTCAATATGCTGATCAGAAATACCAATTCCATTATCAGTAACTGAAATATTAACTTCATTCTTTATACAAAAAACCTTCAACTCAATCTTTCCCTTTTCATCAGTGGCTTCAATTGCATTTGCGAGTAAATTAATCAATACGTGAGTAAGATATTGAGGAATTCCAAATAGAGTAAATTTTCCATTAATATCTAAAGTAAACCTTCTAGCTCTCAAACGATGTCCAAGAATGGTTACAGCCTCATTTATACTGTCTTCCAATAAAAAATTCAAAGGCTGTTCATCGGGAGAAATGTCCTTATAATTTTTAAGCGACTTAATTAAACCGGTTGCTCTATTTTTCGCAGATTCCATTACCAACAAAGACTGCTTCATATATAGCACTGACAACAATAAATCGAAATATTTTTCACCATACTCACTTGAAAACATATCGAACAAAAAAGGATTATCAGAATCTAGTCCAGATGACGATAAAATATCTGCACCCTGCTGGTGTTTCTTAAAATTAAAGCCATTCAACCAATTTGATATATCTTTTCTTTTTCTTCTTTCCTCTAAATGATTACCAATGATAACTGGTCTAGTTTCCATTGAAAAGATAAAGTTTAGATAATCAGGATTCAAATGAACAGCGCGAGACAAAAAGACAATATGCTCCGTAAACTTAGTGAAATCTGAATTTAAATTATTCATAGAGTGATCCAATACATTTACAGGAGATGAAACCTCATGAATAAAGTCAGGAATTAACCTTTCTAATCTTGATGAAACTTCTTTACTATCACCCGAGCCAGCGTATGCAGATTTCCTGAGTTCATTTAAATTTTCTCTACTTTCATTTTTATCCAAATTAAAACTTCGAAAATGTGTTTCGCCTTCAATATTCTTATGAGATAAAACTCTTTCAGATAACGAAACATTTTCCTTTTGATCCCCTAAAATTAAAGCTGCGCGTTCTTTTTGAATGCTTGTGTTTTTCGGAACGTTAGAAAATTTTTGGTTTTTTTTTATTTCGATAGGTTTTTTCAATTTTTTTTTTTTTTAAAATTACTCTGATATGGAACCAATATAAAGGCATTAATCAAACGACTTATAAACTTTGTTATTAACAACTATTTAAGATAAAAAACTTACAGAAATTTAAATTTAAGATTTAAGGCCATAAATAATTTTTAATTTTGTTGCAGTTTATGGGAAAGCGACTACTACATTTCCTACAAAAGGACCTTTGGAGCATACGACTCGATAAAGAGAGTGGTAGAAAATATTTTTTTATTAAGCAGCTAAGGATTTTTTTGCTTGCTCTTAAAGGTTTCAAGGATGATAAATGTGTTCTGAATGCTACAGCACTTACTTATTACACTGTTTTTTCTGTGGTACCTGTAATTGCCCTAACATTCGCAATTGCTAAAGGTTTTAATTTTGAAGAAGATTTAAAGAAACAGATTCTTGATAAATTCAGTGAGCATCAGGGGGCTGTAAATAGCGCACTTGAATATGCACACAACATGCTAGAAAATGCAAAAGGCGGAGTAATTGCCGGAGTGGGAATTCTATTGTTAATTTTCAGTGTTGTCAGACTTTTGGCAAGTATAGAGGATGCATTTAATGACATTTGGCAGATCAATAAGGGCAGAACATGGATTAGAAAATTTACTGATTATACAACTATATTAATTGTTTCCCCAATATTGATTTTATTATCCGGAAGTATAAATGTTATTATAGCTTCCAAATTTTCAGAAATTTTAAATTACATGGGATTAACTGAGGAATCAACGTTCCTTGTGACCCTATTACTCAGAACAGTTTCTTTTCTATTGCTCTTCCTCATGTTTACATTTATGTATATGGTTATACCAAATACAAAAGTTGATTTTAAAGCTGCACTTAAAGCGGCATTTTACGCGACCATTCTTTTTGAGATAGTAAAATGGGCCTATCTTTATTTTCAAATTGGTGTTACTCAATACAACCAGATTTATGGTAGTTTTGCGGCTCTTCCACTTTTTTTAGTTTGGATTCAGCTCAGTTGGTTTATTGTTTTATTTGGTGCTGAACTTGCCTTTTCATACCAGAATGTGAAACACTACGAACTAGAACACGAAATCAATAATCTAAGCCATAGATATGTGAAAACATTATCAATTCTAATAATGTATTATATAACAAAAAACTTTTCAGAAGCTCAAAAACCTTTAGGCTTATCTGAAATATCTGATAAATTAGATCTACCTGAAAGACTTTCAATTAAAATTATAAATACTCTTGAAGAACTTGGACTCGTTAACGAAATAAAACCTGTTAATAAAAATTCGTACTCAACTTACCAACCTGCTTTGTCAGAAAAGTTTCTTACCATAAATTTTATTTTACAAAAATTAGATACAAAGGGTGTAAACGAAATTCCGGTTGGTTCGGTCAATGAATTAAGCTTTGTACAAAACAAATTGAGTCAAATAGATAACATATTGGATAATTCGCGAGAAAATATTCTTGTGAAAGATCTAATGACGTAACTTACATTCATGAACAAAAAGATTAAGCTTTCAGTTTCCCCGGAAACCGCAGCCAATAATCAACTTCTAAAAATTGAAATTGCCAATGAAATAGGAATTTCAGATATAAGCCAAATTACTTTCACATTATTAAAAAGGTCAATTGATGCAAGATCTAAAAGAATAAAAGTTAATTTGGATTTTGATGTTTATATTGATGAAATACCGGAAAAAAAAACGATTGATTTAGGATACAAAACAGTTGATGAAAATAAGAAAGTAGCAATAATTGGTGCAGGACCAGCCGGACTTTTTGCTGCATTAAGATTGATCGAATCAGGAATAAAACCGGTAATATTTGAGAGAGGTAAAAATGTTCGTGAAAGGAGAAGAGATTTAGCATTAATCAATAAAAAACACATAGTAAATTCAGAAAGTAACTATTGTTTTGGTGAAGGTGGTGCAGGAACATATTCTGACGGAAAACTTTATACAAGAAGTAATAAAAGAGGTGACATCAATAAAATATTGAATGCGTTAATTTATCATGGTGCAAGTCACGAAATTGCAATAGATGCTCATCCACACATTGGAACAAATAAACTTCCAGACATTATCGTTGAAATAAGAAATACAATTCTGAAATATGGAGGTGAAATTCACTTTGATTCCAAACTAATTGATCTAGATATTAAAAATGAAAAAATAAATGAAATTCAAATTCTTGATTTTAAAACAGGGTACACTAAAAGTTTTGAATTTGATAATTTAATACTTGCAACTGGGCATAGTGCCAGAGATATTTTCGAATTGCTTTACAGAAAAAAAATCCATCTTGAGGCAAAACCTTTCGCTATTGGAGTTAGGATTGAGCATCCACAAGATGTTATTGACAGAATACAATATCACTGCAGTTCAAATCAAGACCTATCTCATATTAGAAATTATTTGCCAGCCGCATCTTATTCTTTGGTTCATCAGGTAAATGGTCGTGGTGTTTATACTTTTTGTATGTGTCCCGGAGGTATTATTGCACCATGTGCAACTTCACAGGAAGAAGTGGTTACCAATGGTTGGAGTCCATCAAAAAGAAATAATCCATATGCGAATTCCGGACTTGTTGTTGGACTTGAGAATAAAGATTTCGAAAAATTTAAAAGTAGTGGTCCATTAGCAGGACTTCGATTACAACAAGAAATAGAGAAAAAAGCATGGATTGCCGGAGGAAAGACCCAAGCTGCTCCAGCACAAAGGGCGATTGATTTTCTTCAAAATAAAGAGAGCGCCACACTTCCTAATTGTTCTTATCATCCGGGCATAATTTCAAATGATATAAAAAATGTTCTCGGAAATAAAATTTCAGATTCATTGAAGCAAGGATTGAAAGAATTCGGAAAAAAAATGAAAGGTTATCTATCAAATGAGGCAGTACTTGTGGCAACAGAATCAAGAACTTCCACACCTGTGAGAATTCCAAGAAATGCTGTAACGGGCGAACATGTAAATATTAAAGGATTGTACCCTTGCGGTGAAGGTGCCGGTTATGCCGGTGGAATTGTGAGTGCGGCAATGGATGGTGAAAATATTGCAGGAAAAATCTGCGAAAAAATCTTAACAAAACCCCTCTGAAAAATATAGTTTTTAACTTTAAGAAAGCTTCTTTCTCATTTACGTAAATTTGTTCTTGAATGACAGATTTTTCTTACCTCAATGATTTGAATCCGGCACAGAGAGATGCTGTAGAACATTGTGAGGGTCCATCTATGATACTCGCTGGTGCAGGTTCAGGAAAAACAAGGGTACTTACCTACCGAATTGCGCACATTATGAAAAAGGGTGTTGATCCTTTTAATATTCTTGCACTGACATTTACAAATAAGGCTGCTCGTGAGATGAAATCAAGAATTGCAAAAATAGTTGGTGAGAGCGAGGCAAAAGCGTTGTGGATGGGAACGTTTCACTCTGTTTTTTCAAGGATGCTACGTTTTGAATCGGATCTCATTGGATACCCGAAAAATTTTACTATTTACGATAGCGATGACTCAAAAGGTTTAATCAAAGAGATCATTAAAGGGTTTAAACTTGATGATAAAGTTTATAAACCTTCTGCGGTTTTATCAAGAATATCTGCAGCAAAAAATAATCTCATCTCGGCACAAAAATATGTTCAGAATCCTTTAGCGGTTGAAGAGGACAAGGCCGCAAGAATGCCGTTGTTGGGTCAAATTTTTATTACCTACCAGAAAAGATTGTTTAAGGCAGGCGCGATGGATTTTGATGATTTGCTTTTCAATACTAATCTATTATTACGTGATCATCCAAAAGTATTATTTAAGTACCAGGATAAGTTCAGATATATTTTGGTAGATGAGTACCAGGACACCAATTTTTCACAATATGTAATCATCAGACAACTTGCGGCAAGATTTCAAAATATTTGTGTGGTAGGAGATGACGCTCAGAGCATTTATGCATTTCGCGGTGCAAACATTCAAAATATTCTGAATTTTGAAAAGGATTATCCGGACTTGAAAACTTTTAAGCTGGAACAAAATTACAGAAGTACTCAAAACATTGTAAATGCTGCGAATGCTGTAATAAACAATAACAAGGAGCAATTTAAAAAATCTGTGTGGACGCAAAATCCAAACGGAGAAAAAATAACGGTTGTAAGAACTAACACTGATAATGAAGAAGGTATTCATGTTGCGCACACCATATTCAGAACAAAAAACAATGAAAGGCTAAGCAACAGCAGTTTTGCAATTTTATACAGGACTAATGCACAAAGCAGGGCTCTGGAAGAGGCACTGAGGAAAATGAACATTCCCTATAAGATTTATGGTGGCATTTCATTTTATCAACGAAAAGAGATTAAAGACCTAATGGCATACTTCCGTTTGGCAGTAAATAATCATGATGATGAGTCTTTGAGAAGAATCATCAATTACCCTACACGTGGCATTGGTCAGACTACTATGGATAAAATAAGTATTGCTGCTGCAGATAACGATGTAAGCTTATTTACCGTAATAGATAACATTAGAGAATTTAATCTTGGGATTAATAGTACAACCCTAAATAAGATACAAGATTTTGGCAACATGATTAAAAATTTTTCACAAATGCTCTTTGTTAGAGACGCATTTGAATTGGGAAATCATATTGCCGGAGTAACAGGAATTTTAAAGGATTTGCACACAGACAAAACTCCTGAAGGGGTAAGTCGTTATGAAAACATTCAGGAATTATTAAATGGTATTAAAGATTTTACTGAAAACAGCAGAAGCCCGCAAGACGAAGATTTGAAAAACTCTCTAATTCCAGACGATATAAATCCTTTAGATTTGTTTGATACAGATAAAGTTGAACCTGGAAATATAAGAACGTTGGATGAGTTTATGATGGATGTCGCACTTTTAACAGATTCAGATGAAAAAGACGATGAAGTAAACGCAGACAGAGTTTCTTTGATGACAATACACGCCGCTAAAGGGCTGGAGTTTCCTTATGTTTTTATTGTTGGCATGGAAGAGAATTTATTTCCATCTCAACTTTCGTTGGAAAGTAGGACAGACCTTGAAGAAGAGCGAAGACTTTTTTACGTTGCGCTTACTCGAGCTGAAAAGAAGGCGATTTTATCATACGCAATAGTTCGATATCGTTACGGTAAAGTAAACTATAGTGAACCTAGTCGTTTTTTAGATGAGTTGAGCGAGGAATTTACTGAGTTTCCTGCTGAAGATGCCATGCCAAAATTTTCATCTGACACTTTTTCAAGCTTCGGAAATCATTGGGATAAAGCTCAAACTAAAAAATCAAACTCCCAAAATAAATCGAATTTTAATACTTCAGGAAATAAGCCTTCAAGTCCAGACTCAATCTCATTTCTTCCGAAAAAAAATTTAGTTTCTATCAGTAAAAAATCAAATACTTCGCCTTTAATTTTAGCAGACACTGAAGTAATTAAAAGCCTTAAGCCAGAAATGCAAATAGAACACGAAAAGTTTGGTGTTGGAAAAGTTCTTAAAATAGAAGGTACATTTCCCGATCTTAAAGCAACAATTCATTTTGGGAACTCAGGTCAAAAAATGCTCTTGCTAAAGTTTGCTAGATTAAAAATAATTGGGTAGTCAATCTTTATTTGTAAGTGCAAAATCATTTATCAGTTTCATCACAAAGTCTAGTTGTTGATTGCGGTCTAAATCTGTATTATCTAAAACAACGGCATCATCAGCTTTGATTAATGGACTTTCCTTTCTATGCGTATCCTGATGATCTCTATCCAATAAATTTTTTTTTATCTCGTCGCGTGTAACTTTCTCACCTTTACTTTGTAATTCATCAAATCTTCTTTCAATCCGTATATCAACATCGGCGGTCATGAATAGTTTTATGTCTGCATCCGGAAAAACATGAGTTCCGATATCTCTTCCATCCATAACAACAGATTTATTTTTGCCAAAATCCCTCTGCATGGCTACCATATATCTACGAATTTCAGGAACGGCACTCACAGGGCTTACGTTGGAGGAAACCTGAAGATTACGAATTTCTCTATCTACATTTTTACCATTCAAAATAACTTCGTTAACCTGCGTCCTTGAATTGAATTTAAACTCAATTTGAATTTCCGGTAATAACTTTATCAATTCATTTTCCGAAAATGACCCATCCTTAATTACACCTTTATTCAAAGCGTGTAATGTAACACAACGATACATTGCCCCACTATCTATATAGGCATAATTTAATTTAGCCGCTAGAGCCTTAGCGAGTGTACTTTTTCCACAACTACTGTAACCGTCTATTGCTATAGTAAGACTCAAAATAAAAGCATAAATTTTTCTGAATAAAGATAAAAAAAATTGAAAAATAATCAGTCATAAACATATAAACATTAATTAAATAATCAACTTTAGTTAGAACTCGTAACAAGTAATTTTCTTTCACATAAATAATCCATACACAGGTCTGTATATTTACTTTCAGCATCTCTTGCTCTTTTTTCATAAGGATTGTTTTGATAACCTAATTCTATATTTTTTCTATCATAATTTTCACATTCAATTCTGCTATGTAAATCTATATAATGCTGAAATTCATGAATAACAGTTGAAACAATAAAATGAGGTGTTGAATTTTTACTTACATAAATAGAAATTAAGCTAAACCCTACATGGTAATGACCTGCATATTTTTTTGATGAATAATAATTAATTCTAAAAAAAGGAGGTTTTCTGTTTTTGTCTTTTTGCATGTTATGCATGCACCAAAAAATAGTCTCTTCAATTAACTTTTTCTTATTACAATTAATTACATAATTTCTGTCTTTGTAAATATATTGCAGTAAATCAATCAGTCCATAAAATAAAACTGAAGCTGAAAAAACTAACAGAATGGAATTGAACAAAGACATCTAAACTCGTTTCACATTATAAATAAAAAATATAAAAAAGTGACACTAAAATCTCTCCGGTTGAAATTTAAAGTAATAAATTAACCAGTGTAATTTATCTATGGACAATTGGAAAATTAACTATTCAAAAATCAATAATTGATTACCTGCTCCTCAATTTCTGAAGGTAATTCTCTGTAATTGTATTGTTGATCTCTCAACTGGGGCTCAAACCCGGCTTCTTTTATTGCTTCCTGTATTGATTTATATGTGAAACGGTGTGGTGCGCCAGCTGCACTTACAACATTTTCTTCAATCATAATACTGCCAAAATCATTGGCTCCGGCATGCAAACACAGTTGTGCAACTTCTTTTCCTACTGTCAACCAACTTGCCTGAATATTTTGAATGTTTGGTAACATAATCCTTGATAATGTAACCATGCGTATGTACTCTTCACCGTTTACATTGTTTTTTATTCCTTTAAATCTATTCAGAAGTGTACCTTCATCCTGAAATGGCCATGGAATAAAAGCTAAAAAACCTTTGGAACTAGAGGGCTTTTCACTTTGAACTTCACGCAACCAAACAAGGTGTTCAAAGCGTTCATATATAGTTTCAATATGTCCGAACATCATGGTTGCGCTAGTGGTTAAATTCAATTGATGTGCGGCTCGCATAACATTTAGCCATTCTTGGCCGTTACACTTTCCTTTACTAATGAGTCTTCTAACTCTGTCATTCAATATTTCTGCACCGGCCCCAGGTAAACTATCTAATCCTGCATCTATGAGTGCTTTCAAAACTTCGGTGTGTGTTGATTTCTCCAATTTGGTTATGTGAGCAATTTCAGGAGGTCCTAAGGCATGAAGTTTTAATTTAGGATACAGTTTTTTCAACTCACGAAATAAATCACAGTAATATTTCAAACCTAAATCAGGATGATGTCCGCCTTGTAATAGCAATTGTTCGCCGCCATATCTAAAAGTTTCATCAATTTTCTTTTTGTAGGTTTCTATATGAGTAATGTAAGATTCCTTATGACCTGGTATTCTGTAGAAATTACAAAATTTACAATTCGCTATACACACATTAGTAGTATTCGCATTTCTATCTATAATCCAAGTAACATTTTTGCTATTGTTCTTATGTACATTTCTAAGCGTATTTCCAATATACATCAATTCTGCAGTTGGTGCATTATTGTACAAATGAATTCCTTCTTCAATTGAAAGAAATTCCATTGAAATTGCTTTATCATAAAGAGCTCCGAGGTTAAAACTCATATTTTTTTAATTTAGTTCGATGAAATTATTAATTAAATTTGTTGTATTAATAACCCTACTAAAGTAATAAAATGAGCAGTATTCATAAAGCAAACAGCAGTAAATTTGATGGTAACCTGGCAATTCTTTGTTATAAGATAAAACCAGGATTTGGTTTGAGTAAAGAAGAGTTTTCTTATTTGAGGGATCAAGTTGAGGAAAAATCAAAAAAATCTGTTTCATTTAACAGATTAAGTCATAGAATTTTCTTTTTTATTACTGATTCCAAACGTGATAAGTTTCTTCGATATGAATCAATTAGAAAAATGGGAAATGAGCTTTGCGGGGCATTAAACGGACAAGGATCAGAATCAGTACTACTAATCGATGAGACTGGAGAAAAGGATAATGCCCTTGCTTTTGCAGAAGGTACATCATTAGGATCCTATCAGTTTTTGTATCATAGAAAAAATGCAGATAAAGAAAAAAATTCGCTTAAAAAAATTCATCTTTATAGCACAAAGGTGAATGATAAAGATATTACAGAGTTAAATGCTGTAGTAGATGCAACTAAATTGGCAAGGGATCTTGTTAATCATCCAGTGAATATTCTTAATGCAGATGGGTTGGCCGAATCTTTTCAAAAGATGGGTAAGCAGGCAGGCTTTAAAGTTGAAGTTTTTAATAAACAAAAAATTGAGTCTCTTAAAATGGGTGGATTACTAGCCGTTAACAAAGGAAGTGTTGATCCTCCAACCTTTTCTGTTATGGAGTATAAACCTGCCAATGCAAAAAACAAAAAACCCTTTGTTCTGGTTGGAAAAGGATTGGTATATGATACCGGAGGATTAAGTTTAAAGCCAACTGCAAACAGCATGGATTCTATGAAGTGTGATATGGCAGGTGGAGCGGCTGTTGGATGTGCCATGTATGCAATAGCAAAAGCTAAATTGCCTGTTCATGTTATTGCTTTAGTTCCTTCAACTGATAACAGACCTGGCTTTAATGCATTCGCACCGGGAGATATCATCACCATGCATGACGGAAGTACTGTTGAAATGCTGAATTCTGATGCCGAAGGAAGAATGATTTTAGCAGACGCGCTGAGTTACGCAAAAAAATATGAACCAAGATTACTAATGGAGTTCTCTACCTTAACAGGAGCAGCGGCGGCGGCGATTGGTCCTAACGGCATTGTTGTTATGGGAAATGCTGATGAAAAAGTTAAGATGAAGCTAAAGAATTCGGGTAACAAAGTTCATGAACGTTTGGCGGAATTACCTTTCTGGGATGATTATGATGATTTATTGAAATCTGACATTGCTGATATGAAAAATATTGGCGGCCCTGTGGCAGGCGCTATTACTGCCGGTAGATTTTTGTTAAAATTCACCGACTATCCTTACATGCACTTTGATATTGCAGGCCCTGCATTTATAAACGGAAGAGATGGATACAAAACAAAAGGCGGAACCGGAATTGGGGTTAGATTACTTTTTGATTTTTTTAAATCCGTTTAATCTAAAAAATCTAGAATTTATTTCACTGGATAATTTTCATTTTTAGAAGAGTTCTGCTTTAGGCTTAAACTTTTTAGCCTAATTACAGATTTAAAAATTGTTTTATATTTACATAGAACTAAAACTCTATTGTATGCGTAATTTAATTATACTAATTTTTTTATTTTGTCTTCTAGTAACAAATTTCAGGTCACAAACGCTAAACGTAAGTATATCCTCATCTCAAAATACAATATGTAACGGGCAATGTAATGGTTCGGCATCGGCAATTGCTTCAGGAGGTACAGGCAACTATTCCTTCACTTGGTCAAATGGTTCTTCAGGAAGCAATGTAAATAATCTTTGCGCTGGCAACAATTATGTTATTGTTAACGATGGCCTAAATCAGGATACAGTAACATTCGTAACTGGTCAGCCAAGTCCAATTAATATTAGTATGACTACTCCGGCTTCTATTTGTCCCGGCGCAACTGTAAATATCTGCCCTACTATTTCAGGAGGTAATCCACCTTACACCTATTCTTGGGCACCAATTATCGGTATTATAAATCCTAATTTAAATTGTCCTACATTTAACCCTTCATCTAGCACTGTTTACACCTTAACAGTGGTTGATATGAATGGCTGTGTTGCAAACAATACCGTTTCGATTAGCGTAAATACAGTCAGTGCCTCAGCAAATAACAATGGTCCTATTTGTGCAGGATCAAACATTCAACTTTTTGCATTTGGTGGTGTAAGTTATCTTTGGACAGGCCCTAACGGATTTACTTCTAATTTACAAAATCCTAATATTACTAATGCTAACTTAAATATGAGTGGAGTCTACACCGTTTCGGTTACTAATGTAACTGGATGCACAACCACCGCAAGCACTAATGTAATAGTTAGTAATCCTCCGTCATTAAATCCATTTTTAAATAATCCGGTTTGTTCAGGAAGTAATATTGTTTTTAATTCAAACAGCAGCGGCGCTAACACATTTAATTGGGCGGGCCCTAATGGCTTTTCTTCAACGCTACCTAATCCCGTAATTTTAAATGCGCAACTTGTAAATAGCGGAACTTACACATTAACTGCGAGTTCAATACCAGGCTGTTCCACAACATCCACATTATCTGTAATTGTAACCCCTACGCCTACCCTATCGTTAGTTTCATTGATTGAACCATCTTGTAATTTAAGCAATGGGGCTATATCCATAGTTGGTAATGGAGGAACGTCTCCCTATTTTTATTCTGGAAATTTATGTGGCGTGGGTAGTTTTGGCCCTTCAAGCATAAATACTTTAAGCAATGTTTGCTCAGGGCAAGCCATTTTTTTTATAACAGATGGAAATGGATGTAGTGATACTCTGCAGATTGCTGTTTCTGACTCTTGTGACCTTTCATGGCCAGGTGATGCTAATGATGACTTGATTGCTGATAATATGGATATGTTGGAAATAGGTTTAGGGTACGGATTTGTAGGTCAGCAAAGAATTGTTCAAGGAAACAACTGGAATGGCCTTCCGTCTTATACTTGGGGAACATTAGCAAATGGAATTACAGATGATAAACACATAGATAGTGATGGGAATGGTTTGATTGACCTTGCAGACACCAACGCAATCGTTTTAAATTACGGATTAACAAGGCCCTCAAGCAGAATCGGTGAATTCAATCAAAAAACTACAAATGGCAGTAATTCAATTTTAAAAGTTGATATTTTGCAAGATACAATTACTGCCGGTGGAAATGGTAACATAATAATAAGTCTTGGAGATTCAATAAATCCTACAAGCAGTTTTTATGGTATTGCATTTACACTAAATTTTAATTCCAATATTGTTGACCCATCCACTTTCAGAATAAACGCGAATGGTAGTTGGGCAGGAATTCAAAATACAAATTTATTTTGTTCAGTTTTGAATGATGGAAATAGCGGTAATGTTAAGGCTGTAATAAGCAGATTTGATCACATCAATTCAAGTGGTTTTGGATCAATTGCAAATATGGCCTTTCAAACTAAAACAAATTACAATGGAACGCAGAATATAATTTTTAATTTGAGCGATGTTAAATTGATTGATAATGTTAATAACACATTACCTGTAACAGCCATTAATGACTCTGCAATAGGACTCGATCCTTTGTTAAAAACAGAGGAAGAAAATGAAACAAATTTTAAAATTTATCCAAATCCATTTCAAAGTGAAATTAACTTTTTAGTGCAAGAATATGGAAAGTATCAAATTAGTATTCACGATATTTCGGGAAGAATAGTCTATAAAGAAAATATTGACGGAAAGTTGATTAAAATAAACACTACCAATTTCTCAAGGGGAACATATCTTTGTACGTTATCCGATAGTCAGGGTAAAAAATCCTTTAATAGGATGATTAAGGATTAGTATCCAAAATCAGCAAAATGATTACTTGACCAACTCATCTTCCACATCCAACTCAACTCTTAAATTTTCGATAATAAACTCCTGTCTTTCTTGAGTATTTTTACCCATGTAATAATTTAGAAGTTCTTGAATGGATGCTCTCTGATCTAGCAAAACAGGTTCCAATCGAATATCTTTTCCGATGAAATGCTTGAATTCATCCGGAGAAATTTCACCTAAACCTTTAAAACGTGTAATCTCTGGCTTAGGTCCAAGTCTTGCAATAGCTGCCCTCCGTTCTTCATCACTATAACAATAAGCAGTTTCTTTCTTATTTCTTACTCTGAATAATGGTGTTTGCAAAATATAAACATGTCCGTTCTTCACAAGATCTGGAAAAAACTGAAGAAAAAAAGTAAGAAGCAATAATCTAATGTGCATACCATCCACGTCTGCATCAGTAGCGATAACAACATTGTTATATCTCAAATCATCTAAACCTTCTTCAATATTTAATGCTGCTTGAAGTAAATTGAACTCCTCATTTTCATACACCACTTTTTTACCAAGCCCGAAACAATTTAGAGGCTTACCTTTCAAACTAAAAACTGCTTGAGTGTTTACATCTCTGGTCTTAGTAATTGATCCGCTTGCTGAATCACCCTCACAAATAAACAAAGTTGTTTCTAAACGTCTAGCGTTTTTATTATCATCTAAATGAACTCTGCAATCACGAAGTTTTCTATTATGTAAAGATGCTTTTTTTGCACGTTCACGAGCTAACTTTTGTATTCCTGCCAGGTCCTTACGTTCCCTCTCATTGGTCTGAATTTTCTGCAATATAATTTGTGCAACATCAGGATTTTTATGAAGGTAATTGTCTAGTTGTTGCTTTATGAAATCTCCAATAAAAGCACGCACACTTTGTCCACCCGGCGCTATTTCATTAGAACCAAGCTTGGTTTTAGTTTGTGATTCGAAAACGGGCTCCTGTACCTTAACAGAAACAGCGGCAACAATTGATTTTCTTATGTCGGTAGGATCAAATTCTTTCTTAAAAAATTCACGTACTGTTTTCACCACAGCCTCTCTGAAAGCAGCTTGATGCGTACCTCCTTGAGTTGTGTACTGTCCATTAACGTAACTATAGTATTCTTCAGAAAAATGTTCATTGGAGTGGGTCATTGCAATTTCAATATCCTCACTTTTCAGATGTATAATAGGATACAGCGTTTCTCCTGAAATATTTTTTTCCAATAAATCCTTTAGTCCATTGTCACTTTTATATGCTTGGCCGTTAAACGTTAGAGTTAATCCCGTATTTAAAAAAGCATAATTCCATAACATTCTGTCAATATACTCATGAACAAAATGATATTTTTTAAATATGGTATCGTCAGGTTTAAATTCAACATAGGTACCATTTGGCTCATCTGATTTGGTTAATTTGGACTCCTTAATTAGTTCTCCTTTAGAAAACTCGGCCAATTTAGATTGCCCGTCACGATAAGCAATAACCTTGAAGTTAATCGAGAGGGCATTAACCGCCTTTGTTCCCACCCCATTTAAACCAATTGATTTCTTAAAAGCTTCTGAATCATATTTACCACCGGTGTTCATCTTAGAAACTACATCTACTACTTTACCAAGAGGAATTCCTCTTCCATAATCTCTTATTGTAACAATGCCATCATGAAGTGAAACATCTATCTTTTTTCCTGCCCCCATCATAAATTCATCAATGGAGTTATCCATAACCTCCTTTAACAACACATAAATCCCATCATCAAATGAAGAACCGTCTCCCAGCTTCCCAATGTACATACCGGGACGGGTTCTGATGTGTTCCTTCCACTCAAGAGATTTAATATTGTCTTCTGTATATTTTGCTAAAGCCATAAGATAAGATTAAATTAAAGTACAAATTTACCCATGACAGAATGAGAAAAATTATTTTTTAACTCAGTTTTTCAACATTACAGAGGTTAAATGTGTGGATAAATTAAATTTACAATTGAATTATTGTAAAAATCTAATATTCAAAATTTTAATCATTTTTAAATAAAAAATCATTAACAGTAAACACATCAAATTCTTATACTTATTTTTGTTTTTGATAAAAATGAATTTTTCAGGTAAAAAGGCAGCTTTTCATACACTGGGTTGCAAACTAAACTTCTCTGAGACCTCCACTATTTCCAAATTAATGGTGGAAAAGGGATTTGAAAAGGTTGAGTTCGATCAAGAGGCTGATGTATATATAATCAACACGTGCTCAGTTACTGAAAATGCTGACAGAGAATGTCGGCAAATTGTAAAAAATGTTTTAAGGAAGACTCCAAATGCATTTATTGCAGTTACTGGATGTTATGCGCAACTGAAACCTAATGAAATTTCAAATATTGAAGGAGTTGATGTTGTGTTGGGAGCTAAAGATAAATTTCGTTTGCTGGAATATATAAATAGCTTAGAAAAAAACATAACCGCAGAAGTACGTCATTGCGAAATAAATGAAGCAAATATTTTTACCTCTTCTTATTCTTCAGGAGACAGGACTAGAACTTTTTTAAAAGTTCAGGATGGATGCAATTATTCCTGTTCCTTTTGTACAATTCCTTTGGCCAGAGGAACAAGCAGAAGCGATAGTATTGAAAATGTTTTAGCCAACGTTAAAAAAATCGCTTCTGAGGGAACTAAAGAAATTGTTTTAACCGGTGTTAATCTAGGTGATTTCGGATATGGCGAAGATATTGATGCAGGAAATAAGAAAAGAAAACAATTTACATTTTTTGACTTAATTAAGAGATTAGATGAAGTTGAAGGGATAGACAGGTTCAGAATATCTAGCATAGAGCCAAATTTATTGAGTGATGAAATAATTGAATTTGTAGGAAACTCAAAAAAATTTGTTCCTCACTTTCATATCCCATTACAAAGTGGAAGTGATAAGATTCTTAAGTTGATGAAGCGAAGATATTTGAGTGAGTTGTACTCGTCTAGGGTTGAAAAGATAAAAAAACTGATGCCTCATTGCTGTATTGGCGTAGATGTAATTGTTGGTTTCCCGGGAGAAACAGAGGAAGATTTTATGGTAACATATAATTTTTTGAGTCAAATAGATGTATCATATTTGCACGTTTTTACTTACTCAGAAAGGGATAATACTCCTGCTGCAAGTATGCTGAATCAAGTTGCGCAACAAGAGAAAAAAAGAAGAAATAAAATGTTGAGGATTTTATCAGAGAAAAAATTGAGAGCTTTTTACGAAGAAAATACAGGAAAAAAATTCAAAGTATTATTTGAAAACGAAAACAAAGACGGATTTATTTACGGATACACAGAAAATTATTTAAAAATAAAATATCCTTACAATTCAAATCTTTGTAATACACTTCAAGAGGTACAAATACTTGGCTTGGAAAATTTCGGTAATTTATCCGTAGAACTACTGGAAGAGAATGCCCCACCGCTCTGATCATTTTTGCGCATAGGTTCGCAGTAGAATTATTGCAAGAATCAAATAAATAAAATTAGGTAACCAAACAGCTATAATAGGGCTTAGAATTCCATTAACAGCAAAAATACTTGAGAAGTGCAAAAACACTACATAAGTTGCACCAATCAATAATCCAATTGCAATATGCATTCCTATTCCACCACGAATCTTTCTGGCGGCAATTACAACTCCTATTAGTGTAAGTATAAAAGATGCAAATGGAACTGAAGTTCTTTTATAATTGACTACCTCAAATCTTTCTAAACCAGGTGTACCCTTTTTTCTTTCTTTCTCCATGAATTCCTTTAATTCAAAGTATGTCATAATATTTTCTTTACTTTCCTTCCTTCCCATATCATCAGGTGTAAAATCAATTTTCAAATCTTTTGGAGTACCAAATGCAATACTATCTTTTGATTTTCTAACGTGTCGTTCAAACCAATTTTCAGTCCTCCAAACCTTTTTAACACTATCCCAACGAATTGCAGGAGTAGAAAAAAAATAGATCAACTTATTTCCTTTATATTTTTCCATACTAAAAAGATTGCCTTTGTTTTCGGTGTTATTATAGTTGGCAAGGTACATTTTGTATTCAGGAGTAAAGTTTCTGTGAATATTAATGTCTTCATTGTTAAAACCGGAATTAACATATTTATCTTCAAAATCCTGCATCACTTTGTTTCCGTTTGGAATAACAAAATGCCCTAAGTATAGATTCATTAAACAAAAAATTCCGGCACCTACCATGTAAGGCCTTAAAAATCTTGTATAACTAACCCCGCTACTTAAAATTGCTACTGTTTCAGATCGCGCGGCCATTCTTGATGTAAAAAGTATTACGGATATGAAAATGAACAACGGACTCAGCATGTTTATAAAGAAAGGAACGAAGTTCAAATAGTGATCAAATATGATTTCTTTTAACGGAACCTGATGTTCAAAAAAATTATCTAATTTCTCAGATATATCAAAAACGATAAGGAGAATGGTTACGAGCCCAATAGAAAAGAAAAAGGTTCCTACAAATTTTTTAAGTATATATAGATCCAATTTCTTCAGCATATTATTTCTTTACAATCTTTGATTCAATTTGTTAACCTGAATATTTTTCCATTCAGAAAAAGTTCCTTCAATAATTTTTTTTCTTGCTTCCTGTACCAGATTCAAATAAAATCCTAGATTATGCACACTTGCAATCATGGCACCTAAATATTCATCAGAGGCAAATAGATGCCTTAGGTATGCCTTGTTATATTGAGCATCAACAAAAGTACTTCCATTTTCATCCAAGGGTGAAAAATCTTGTTTCCACTTCTCATTTTTAATATTTATTAATCCCTCTGAAGTATATAATAATCCATGCCGTGCATTTCTTGTTGGCATAACGCAATCAAACATATCAACACCTATGGCAATTGATTCCAAAATGTTAACCGGAGTACCTACTCCCATTAAATATCTTGGTTTTTCAACAGGTAGTATTCCGCAAACTTCTGATGTCATGGCGTACATATCCTCTGCAGGTTCACCAACAGAAAGTCCCCCAATTGCATTTCCAATTAAATTTTTTCCTGCTATAAACTCAGCTGATCGTTTCCTTAAATCAGGATAAACACTTCCCTGTACAATTGGAAAAAGTGCTTGTTCATATCCGTATTTAGCTTCTGTTGTATTAAAACGATTTACGCACCTATCGAGCCAACGGTGAGTGAGTTCCATTGATTTTTCTGCATCGTTTTTTTTACATGGAAATGGAGTGCATTCATCGAAAGCCATAATAATATCTGCTCCAATAGATCTTTGAATATCCATTATGTTTTCCGGAGTGAAATTATGAATGGAACCGTCTATATGAGATTTAAATTTTGCACCTTCCTCTGATAGCTTTCTCTGATTCGCAAGAGAAAAAACCTGATATCCACCGCTATCCGTTAATATTGGCTTACTCCATCCATTAAACTTATGTAGTCCACCGGCGGCTTCAAGAACATTTATTCCGGGTCTAAGGTATAAATGATATGTATTACCTAAAATAATTTGTGCTTTAATGTCGTTTTCAAGTTCACGTTGATGCACAGCCTTTACTGTTCCTGCAGTACCTACAGGCATAAATATAGGTGTCATTATTTCACCATGATCAGTTTGGAGTACGCCTGCCCTTGCACCTGTTTTATTGTCCTTATGCTGTAGCTGAAACTTCAATTTTAATTTTTTCTAATAATTCATGAAATAAAGTAAGATCAGATAATTTGTAATCTGCAATTGAAAATCTTAAATCTTCAAAACTATGCTTATCCGGCACAGCTACAACTTTCATGAAGGCTGCTTTTGCTGCAATTACACCATTTACAGAATCTTCAAGGACCAAACAATTGTTAGGGAAAACTTTTAAAGAATGTGCGCAGTCTATGAAAACCTGAGGGTTTGGCTTGCCGTATAGTAGATTTTCTGCAGAAACGATTGAATCGAATTTATTAAATAGACCTAATTTCTTTAAAACTGTATCAATAATTTTTTTTCCTGAAGAAGTAGCAAGACCTATTTTAAGGTCGTTTGCTTTACAGGCTTCAATTGTTGCTGCCACTCCGGGCAATTCAACATCATTTTTTTCAATTAAAACACACAATTTATTAATAATCATGTCATGCGCTTCTTTAACAGAATAAATATTAAATGGTCTTGCTTGACTCCAAAATTCTACCACCTCCAGAAAGCGCATTCCGGTTGTTATTCTACAATCTTCCTCCGTAAAATTTATCCCGCATTCAGTGAATCCTTCAACCATGGCCCGTCTCCATAAAGGCTCAGTGTTGGCAATCAATCCATCCATGTCAAAAATTACTGCATTTATTTTTTGCAACATCATTTAAAGCCTTTTTTGTTGATTACTTGTTTAAACCTCACAAAAGTAAATAATTTCTACTCACTGCTTCCTTGTAAATTTGCAGGCGATGTTGTTTCCTGACTTTTCTCAACTGTCAGTTGAAGTAATTTTTTTTGCTTCTCTTGCGTTTGCATTGATTTGCAAGATTTCCCTACTTTTTTTCCGGTATTCAAAACTTGCATTTTACAAAGCTCGTACCGATAATACATTCAATAAGCCCGTATCAGTTGTAATTTGTGCCAGAAATGAAGGAGAAAACCTTACAAAATTTCTACCCGAAATTTTAACCCAAGATTACCATGAATTTGAAGTTGTGGTTGTGAATGATTGTTCATATGATAACACAGATGATGTTTTAAGGGAATTTGCAAAAGTATTTCCTAACCTAAAAGCCATAACAGTTAAGGAAGACGAATATTATAAACACGGAAAAAAATTTGCACTTCTCGTAGGAATAAAGGGCGCCAAATACGAACATCTTGTTTTAACTGATGCGGACTGTAAACCTGCTAGTTCACTGTGGCTAAAAAAGATGGCTTCTGGTTTTTCAAATGGCAAGGAAATAGTGTTAGGATATGGAGCATACTTTCAAGAAAAAGGTTTTCTTAACAAGCTAATTAGGTATGATACATTTCTTATTGGATTAAAATATTTATCCGCGGCATTAAGGAAGAAACCATATATGGGTGTCGGCAGAAACCTTGCTTACACAAAAGATTTATTTTTCAGGAGTAAGAATTTTTCTAAACATTATCATCTTATTTCAGGTGATGATGATTTATTCATTAACCAGGTTGCAACCGCAGATAACACGACCATTGTTATTGATCATGAGGCCATAACCTATTCCGAACCTAAACACAGTTTAAAAAACTGGAAAATGCAAAAAGGAAGGCATTTAACAACTGCCCCATATTACAAACAAAGTACAAAAATGATGCTGGGCATTGACATTTTTGTAAATTTTATTTTCTGGATTTTTGCAATTACATGTTTGGTACTAGAAAGTACAAGAATTTCATCGGGGATTGGATTCATTCTGATTATTTTCTCAGAATATCTAATTTTAATCAAAGTTTCTAAACAGTTAAACGAAAAAAATCTTGTATCTTTTTATCCAATTCTCAATATATTTTTGATATTATTGTATCCTATATTTCACCTCAATAAAAA
>JBKCIQ010000149.1:0-21253 GCA_046302135.1 Bacteroidota bacterium
CAACATTATAGCAACAAAAGTAGAGGAAAAAGTGTTGTTAAGCAACAAAAAAAGGAAGGAAGATTTATTATATTATCAACAATAACAGGCAGTTACAGAACAAAAGAAGGTACTTTACTTTCCGATACAAAAACTATACTCCCCTTGTGTATCAATGCTTTGCGAGGAATGTGTGTCAAATAAGCAACAAGAGTTATTAACACAAGTGAAAGCACATAGAAATCAAGTGAAGAATCTTTGTGTTTTTTTTAGTTCAGTGAATTTAAATTTTAATACACTTTTCATACTCTAACCATACTTTAGCCATACACTCACTATACCGCTAAATTACACCATAATTTTAATATGTTATTTGCAAACAAGAGCAAAAAGATAACATAGAGTGCAAAGGAAGCATAAATTATGTTTATGCTTTAAGTGCCTATAATTTTGATTTAAATATTCATTTAGTATTAATTAAAAATTTAAAATTATGGCTCGCCAAAAAGGTATTATTAAGATTGAAGGAACTCTACAAGATTTAACCTTCTACAAAACAAAAGATGGTGATTTGGTAAAAACCAAAACATCAATAAGCGGTGAAAGAATTGCTAACGATCCTGCTTTTATAAGAACAAGAGAAAATGGTGCAGAGTTTGGAAATTCTGCGGCATCAGGAAAACTAACCCGCTCATCTTTAAGAATCATTTCTTTAAATGCAACAGATAGCAAAGTTGTTTCAAGATTAACTAAAGTAATGACTCAAATTAAAAATCTTGATACAACAAGTGCAAGAGGTTTGAGAAATGTAGGTGTTGCGATTGCTAATGCACCTGCAAAAGCATTGCTGAAAGGTTTTGATTTTAACACTGATGCATTACTTGGTAGTGTACTGTTTAAACCTTATACAGTAAATACCACTACTGGTGTTATCACCATAACAGGTATAGTACCAAACACTGATGTAATTTGGCCACAAGGTGCAACTCATATCAGCTTTACAGGGTGTTTCGCAAATATAAATTATGTGACCGGTGTAACTGATGTTAAGTTAACAAACGTAACAAACTTACCTATCAATGGAACGGCTTCAACTGTTACATTAACACCAACAGCAGTACCAACTGGAACAGGAATTAAAGTTTTCTTATTGAAATTGGAATTCTTTCAATTGATAAATGCTGTTCAATATCCTTTGAAAAACGGGGCATATAATGCTTTAAAAATTGTAGAAGTGATTTAATACTTAAATCAATAAGAAAATGGAAAATTTAAATAGCAATAATATCGAAAACGATATGATGATTAGGGTAAAAGCCAAAAAATGCCCTCGATACAAAGCATCAGCTGAATTGGCTCAAAAAATACAAAGCGTTGATGTTGAATTTAACGAAGATTGTTCTGGGGATTCAGAAATTTTTGAATTAAATATTTATATCAAAAACAAGCGAATGATAAATGCAGACGCCTAAAATTTAAAGAATATGGAAGATTACACAAAAAACAGCTCTTTAGAATTTGATATTAGAATCAAATTATTTGATAAAACAAAAGGTGATTTGGTTGATGTTTTTGCTGCAGGTTCAAAATTAACCAAAGCTGATGCGGGTAAAAATATTGATACAAGCAATAAAACAATAGATGAGAATACATCTATCACCATTACACCTGTATGCAGGGAGAACGAAAGTAATAACTGTATACCACAAATTACAATTAGTACAAATGCTAAGTTGACTAAAGCTGATGCTGGTAAAGTAATTACAAATAATCCAAAGTAATGGCAGGAACTAATCACATTGAAGGAGGCACTTTAGTGGGTACAATGGGCGGAACTTTGTTAGCTGTTATTGTCAATATTAATTCACAAGACATTAGCAAAACTGTTGTGCTTGGTGCAATTGGTGCATGTGTTAGTTTTACTGTCACTATGTTATTGAAATATCTGTATCGAAAAATTATTGACTTTATACAGATGAAGCATTAATAAACAAGTTTGATTAATGAGAAGAGGGTCGCCCATTTGGGCGGCCCTTTTTTTGTTACATTATTTTAAGACCTGATACATAAGTGCTCTTTTGGCTTCTTTTATCAATTTTATTTGCTCCTGAATCAATTTAGACCTTTCGTTGAGCAATTGTATCATTGAAACATTTTTCTCGAATTGTTGAGGCTTTAAATCGATTTTAGACATGGTTGTTTGAACTACTTTTTTTAAATCATCCAATCGAATAAATGGAATAACAGAACCTGTTATGAATGGCTGAAAGTACATACCCTGCCACAAACCATAAAAAAGCCAATAGTATCGTTTTTTTTCTTCTTCATTTGAACATAGACAAACGAAGCAATTCGGGCAAGGTTGATCCAATGGCTTTCCGCTGTTATTACCTTTTGATAGGATAAAAAAATGAGCATCCTTGTGGGTGCTTTTCATGTTGTGAGTTTTGATTTTCATGGTTTACGAGCTTTAAAATTTTGCTCGCTTCGCTCACAACTATTTTTAAAAGAAAAAATAAAAACCGAAAAAAATAAAAAAGAAAGCCTATTAAAAAGGGCTGTGCAAGATGGTTTGTCAAGGTTTTTGTCTGAAAAAATACTACCTGAAAGGTGGAGATTTTTTTAGCAAAACCCGGAGGGCTTGACCTTTATAAACCAAAAGCGTAGGCATGTGTGGCACAGCCCCAACTTTGCTTTGTTTTTTTAATTTAGTTGTATAGAAAATTATAATAATATGAAAATCAAAAAAAAAATTGCTTACAAACACAAATCCAATAGCAGAGAAATTTTATATGCTTTAATAGAATATCCAAAATATTGTAAGCTATTGCTTGATAATAATAAAGCATATTACCAATTACTTAAATGGGTGATAAATTTTTCTTATAATAAAACAGAGGAAACTTTGATACCTGACATAAAAAATGTTTCAAAGGAAACTAGTATTTCATATAATATTATAGCAAAGTATATAGCTGATATATACAATGATGTATTTGAATTGAATTATGATAAGCCAAATAAGTTTATAATTGACAAACAAACTGCCTGTAGAGTTAGTTTTAACTATCTTGGCTCATATGCATCATTTGTCGTAGGTTTTAATTATATACCAAGAGTAGGAGAGCAATTTAATTTCCCTTTTATAAAGCCAAAAATGGGTGCTGAATTATTTTGGGTTAAAGAGGTAACACATGAAATGTTAGATGGATACCAAATTATTACTATTTATTTAACTTACGATGAACCTAATAATTATTTACAACTACTCAAGGAAAAAGCGTATCTGCATCATGAATTAGATTGGATGGAATATAGAGGTGAGTTAGATTCAGATGTTAAAGAGAAATTAATACGGTATAATCATAATTTATAAAACTGTGTGTGAAAATTTGCAGGTTATACAGCCTTGAGCAAGCGTTGGAAAAAGTGGCTGCAAAAAATGGAGTGTAGCGAAATGGTTTGCGGACAATTGTGTAGCTACTGCGAGCCGAACTGCGAGCGGAGCTGAGGGTGAGAGCAACGGAGCATGAGGAACGAATGCGGTTGCGACCTATGTTGAAAACACGAGGAGCTGGCGAAGTTTTTGTTGCTATGTGTAAAGAAAAATTTGCTTTAGCTATGCATAAGACAAGAAAAGCAAATGTGGGTTACAAAAACTATGACAGCACCGAAGCCCGAAGCGACCCGCAGGCGAGCAAAAATAATAGGTAGCCGGTGGACTGATAAGCTGCCGAATGAATGGTAACGAAACGAGCCAGCAAAGCGGCTAAGTGAAGTGAAAATGAAGGAGGTGGCTTAGCAGGACAAAATAGGCTACCATGAGGAAGAGGGAGGAACTGCAAAAAACATGACAAGCTGAGGAACGAACCCAAAGGGCAACACTGCTTATTTTAAAACATTAAAAGATTTAAACACACTTAAAATGTGCTGTGTTGGCTTGGCGTGATTTTTTGCTGACGACCGATGACGAATACCTTATAACCTGCTTTGGCTTTGTGCGGTGGGTTTATTTCCCTTAATACGCATTATGATTACTATAAAAAAACACTAAAAATAACATACAAGAGAGCATACAAGAGAATTTAAATGTTAAAAAATAGTTAATAAGTATAAAGAGAAGATAGGAGGAAAACAAAAGAAGATGTATAAATTTACAAAATGAAATTGAAACTGAAATTTATTAAGGCGCAAGAAATTGACAAAAATGTCAAATGCGCTGTGCATAAGACTGGAAAACTGGGTTTTAGCAGTTCAGCAATTGAAAAATTAAAAATAACAACAAACAAGACAATATCTATAGCGATTAATGAAGAAGATAAAGAGGATGAAAATCTTTATGTTGTAGTCAACGAAAATGATAATGGAGATGGCTTTAGAATAAGCAAGGCAGGTGATTATTATTATGTAAACACCAAAGCATTATTTGATAGTATAGGTGTAGATTATAGAAATAAAAAGATAATCTATGATATTGTAGATTTTGAATATGATGGCGAAAAATATTATAAACTTATTAAGCGGGAGGTTAAGAATAATAAGTAGGAAAAATAAAAACGAGTGTAATGGTAATACACTCGCTTTTTTTGGAAATAATATTTTGTGCTTCTGAGGGCTAAAAATAAAGGCTATTCACCTTTAATGTATTATTTTCCTTTTTTATAGAGTTCAAATGTATAGTGTTGGAGTTAAATTTCCAAACAAAGTTTTACTCTATTTTACCCGACTAGGTGTTAAGTTGTTTTCTAGCACCAATTAATTTAAAATAAAAATTATAAAATGTCAAAAGGTAAAAATCAACACGTAGTACCGCGTAATGGCGATTGGGCTGTTATTGGTGCTGGAAATGAGAAAGCTACAAAAATAGTAGAAACTCAAAAAGAGGCTATCAAAATAGCAAGAGAAATTTCAATTAATCAACAATCTGAATTGCTTATTCACGGAAAAAATGGGCAAATTAGAGAAAGAGATTCGCACGGGAATGATAAATGCCCGCCACGCGGATAATCTAAGATTATGAAATTCAAAGGAGCTGACCTTATGGCTCAAAATGGTTGTGGTATACTAACTTACCAAGGCAGAAAAGATATAGTGAATTTTTTAGCGAGAGTTCCTGTTTCAAGAATACCTTGGAAAGAATATACTTACAGTTAAATAAGAAGGGGCCTAAACAGCCCCTTTTTTATTTTAATACTATCTCTTTCTTATTACTATCAAATCTGTACTTTAAAATCTCTCCGTTTATTATTAAATGAATTGTTTCTGTAATTACATTTAATGGTGCTATAAACCACTCTCTTGGTGTGTGGCGTTGTCCGTTATTATCTGTTACATCTATGCTTAAACATGAGTTGCCAAAGAAATTATGTAACATCTTTTCTAACTTTTGTGGATTCATATTGTAGCATTTAAAAATAGATACTACTTCTACTGCTGCCATTAAATAAGTTGGTTCTTTCTCTGCGTTTTTAATGCGTTGCTCCACTTCAATTTCTGAATAACCAATTTTGTAAAGATTATTGATATTCTTAATTTCTGAATGTGTACTCTTTGATTTTAAAATATAAATATATCCTGCCTCTTTATCTTCCTCTGTTAATTCATGTAAATTTTCAATGATTTCTTCATTTACTTTATCTGCATTTTCAGAAACCACCCAACCATTATCATACAATAATTTTTCAACTGAACGCTTTAACATGTTAGATTCTGTGCCATTCTCGAAAATACATCTTGTGCGTCCATCTTCTCTAACTCTTGTACCATCAGGTTTGTAATGTTCTTTTTTTGTAATATTGATTTTCTCTATTAGAAATAAAATACCGTTGTGAACGTAATATGCTCCTTGTCTTAAATTTTGTTGTTTAAATTCAACTATTGTTCGTTTGCCTGACTTTAAATCTGCTTGTACTTCTTTTAATTGTGCTTCGTATTTATTGAAATCTTTGCAAGGTTTGCGCCTTGCAACAAAATCTGTTGTCTCTCTATCCTTACTGCTTTTAACGTGTTTAAATTCAAATAAACTATTATCCTCGGCATCTAATAAGCCAAACGTATCATCGCCTAAAATATCATCTAATGAGTTTATTTCCTTTTTTACAAAGTTTAATAAACCATAGGTGTCATATTGTTTTAATGATTCAGATTTTTCTTTGTCTTCTCTTAAATTCTTTAAACGTGAATAAAGCATGTGTTCTTGTGGACCTTTTCCAAGCTCTGGTTCACGATTGTTTTTTTCGTAAAATGCATTTAACTCCTGAAAAGAAGATACTAATCTTTCATCTGCTGTACGCGCAGTTGATGAGCTTGGTTTTACGTTAAGCAAACCAAATGGATCGTTTGAAAATATTTCTTCTAATATTTTGTCTTTATCCGTTTGCATTTGCTGCCTTTTTACGTTTTTCTTCTTTTAAATAAATAATACATTCAGCCATTCTACGCTCCAATGGGTCGTTTGAATTTAAGTTTGGTTCTTTATTAAATGTTTTTTGAAACTCAATAATTTTAGGCCACAATATTTTGGCTTCTTCAAAATCCATTACAATACGTGTAGCTTCAATAGTGTCTTGTATTACTTTTAACACTTTTGTTGTTACTGATTTTGAAAGTATTTCAAATGCTTTTTGGAATGGATTAACTGTATCTATTAAATCAATATTTATATCATCAATGTTTATGAATTTATCTGCCATGCGGATAAATCTTTTATCGCCTTGTTGCTCAATTTGCGCAGTTTTAACAACTGAATCGACAATAACATATTGACGAACTTCTTCTAATTCTTCGGGTGATAATTCGGGATATTTTACTTGAATGATTTTAGGTATTAATACTTTATTAATTACTTCTGCATCAATATTACCTGGCATTGCTTTTTGCATTGCTGAGTCTTGTAATATTTTTGCTTTTAAATCATTTAAGTCTTGTTCTATAATATCTTTTACTCTTGCTGATGTTGGTGTTTTTAAACCTCTTACTTTTATTACACCTGGCTCTTCAGTATCATCTCCTATTACTTTTGTTTTAAATTTAAAGTTTGGTGCTAATACTTGTTCCATTAACAGCGAAGCTGTAATGGCTTTTAGCATATCATTTACTGCTGTTTTTACCTTATCATCAGCCGCATCGGGTTGAGCAATTAAATTAGTAAACTGTGCATGGGTTTTGTTATCACTATCACGTGTGCAACGCCCTATAATTTGAATTATTTCAGTTAATGAACCTCTGTAACCAACTGTTAAAGCATGTTCGCAATAGGGCCAATCAAAGCCCTCTTTTGCCATGCCTAAAGCAATGATTAAATCCATATCATCTACTGATTTAATACCACGCAAGTAGTTTTGAATTTTATCTCTGTCTTTTTGGTTATCGTTTACTAAGTCTGCAACTTTTATTATTATACCATCTTTATGGCGTTTAACAAAAATAACACCTGTTTCAGAATCAACTTTTGTTACCTCTCCAATGGCATCAATAATAAAATCTACCTCGCTGTGTTTATCTTTTGTTGATTCGCCGGAATTTACATTAGGTATGTGTAAGATTGTTTTTTTATCAGTATCTAATACTTCTAAAATTGCTGTTGTATATTTACCTTGATAAAAATGATAACCAATACCTAGTGATTTTAAATGTTTATACCCATTTAATTGCTCGAAATAATTGTAGGTTACTTTAGTAAAACGTGCTTCATCTTCGGGAGATAAAACTGGTGTGCTATCGCCTCGAAAGTATGAACCTGTCATAGCTACAATATGCGCTGTAGAATTTTGCATGATGCCTTTTAACAACTCTCCTAAACGGTTATCACCATCAGCTGAAACGTGGTGAAATTCATCTATTGCTAAAAGGGTATTATTAAAAACAATTTCATCTAATTGTTCTACGGCAAAGCGAAGCGTGGCGTGTGTACAAATTAAAATACGTTCATCATTAGCCATAAAGTTTTTAAATGCCTGCACTTTACTGCTGCTACCATCAGAACCTGGGGTACATAAATTGTACATATCATTTGGCTCCCAATTAGAGAAAAAACCAAAGTCTTTTAAATTAGTTGTGCCGAATGAACCACCAATAGATTTTTCGGGAACTGCAACTATTACCTTTTTTAAACCTTGATTAACTAATTTATCTAAAGCAATAAACATTAATGCTCTTGATTTACCAGATGCGGGGGGGGCTTTTAATAATAAATATTTTGCATCGCGTGCTTGGTATGCTTTTTCTTGCATTTCGCGCATGCCATATTTATTGGTTGATGAGCTTTGCCCTGTTTGGCCATAAGTTACTTGTACTATATCGGGCATATATTTATCCTTTTTATAAGTTATTAATAATTAGTTAATTACTGTATTTTACGAGTTGTATTTTAGTTGAAAAATACCCAAAGTTCATCTAAAGTTCATCTAAAGTTTATCTAAAGTTTATCTAAAGTATTTGTGTTAGACAAACTCAAAATCCACACTGGATATCTTCCTGTTCCTTTATTCACAATTAATTTATCTTTTTTAGACAGCGCGTAAACAAGATTCCGAACCTTATTTGCTTTCTTTTTTTCATCTAAAACGCTTGGAAGAATGTCTAAAATTAAATTGTCGATATTAGCCTTTGTAGCAGAACCATATTGTTTGATGTAATCAATAATCATTTTTTTATAATGGTCATCTTTAAATCCTCTATTTTTTATGTATTGCTCTTTTTCACCTGTAGCTTTAGCAACATTTACCGAAATATGAAAATTATTTTTTCTTCCTTCAATTAATTTTTTTGACTTTAATATTACAATTTCGTTATCTGTAATTTGTTTTTGTTTCGAAACTTTATCTAGTAATATTATTTCATTTAAGCTTAGTGTAGGCATCTGAGCTAATTTTTTAGCATAATTTACATCCAATACTTTTCCAATAATGGTTACCTGTACTCTGTTTTTAGAAAAATCATAATCTGGCAATGGGAAAAATTTATTACGCTGTATGTTAAACATCCTTTTAATACCACTACCTGTGGTATCAATCATATTTAGATTTACCATAGCATTCGCTAAAAATGGATTACGATATTGTGATTCCGGCGCATCAGCTTTAATTACATTTTCAACAGACTCAGGAATAAATGCACCTGAATTACTAAAAACTAAAACTCCATCTTCTCGCTCCACTATATTAATTTTACCCCCTAACTTATAATCTTGATGAGCAATACAATTATTTAAGGACTCTCTAATAATGAAAGGGTCATACTGGTCTACCTCTTCAGGAAACAAAGTGCCATTCTTTATATATCGGTATTTTAAATTTCTAATTTTTTTCAGCACTTCATTAACTGATAAAATTAAAGGGCTACCAAAGTGCTCGTAGTCTTTTTCTAAATTGTCTTTGTCTTTTAAAATCCAAGTTATTTTACTTTGTGCAGGATTTATAAAATGGTCGGATTCAGGTTTACCCAGTAATAATATTGCTGTGCGTGTTATTTTATCTTGTATAGTGACTTTTGTTTTGTTTAAAAACGTAGCATCATCCCAGTTACGAATTTCTGTTTCATTTTTTTTGTTTTTTTCGATGTACTGTTCTTTTGCAAAAGCTATAGCTTCTGGCATCAAATCATTTATTGTTGCATCCGAAATAATTTGAGCCGACCAATCATTAACGCCATTTTGAATTTTAATTTTTTCCCTTTCGTTATCGTTTAATGCCCCTAAACTTTCACCGTTACGACCATAGTAATGACCTTTCCACGAAACAGGATTGCCTTTTGGTGCAGCAGGTATTTTACATATAATCACATTTTTACCAACCTTCTCAATGCGTACCGTATCATCAAATGATAAACGAGGGTTGGTATGCTGTGACATTTCATTTTTATATTCGTTTAATTGAGCATCATTAATTGTTGTGCCTACAATTGTTCTATCATTTTTAACGCCTAATACGAGATAGGCTGAATCTAGCCCTTTTAAATTAGCCTCATTACTTAAAGCAGAAAAATACTGACCTAATTTGTCTTTATCAAATTGAGTTTTTGCTTCTTTAAATTCTACCACTTCAGTTTCTGTAGAAAGTTGTAATAAATTTTCTAAAACTGCTTTCATTTCTTCTTCGTTTTCTTTTTAGGTTTTTCTTCGGCTTCAAATAAAGTGCCTTTGTTCTTTTCTTCGGCTATCATTTGCTCGTATAATTTAAACAAGTATTCTAAACGCTCTTCGTCACTCTCAAATGGTTTGCTGCGGTAACATTGTTCTACTGCCAAATCTAATTGATGATGCGCTTCTTTTAATCCCTTTGGCATTTTATCAGGGTCGTATAATTGTGCTAATGTTTTTTCGGAATGTTTTTCTCGTTCTTCTAAAATACGATAAGTATGTTTCTCTAATTCCTTTTTTTGAGATTCGCTAATTTCTGGAAATGGAAATGTATTATAACTTAACGCAGATAAGTATCTAATATCGCCTCTGAGTTTACCAGAAGTAAGCCTTACCCAAAGAGTATGAATCTTCGAACTAATAATTGCAAAGACAAAAGGCTCTGAATCATAAATAGCAGCAGCAGAACTAAGAATTATATATTCTGAAGGAAGTATACCAAACGGAATATATTCTCTTCTACTCGATGATACTATTGGGATTATAATTAGTGATTTCTTTGCAGTATGTGTATATCTAAATTGATGCGGCCTATTTAATAAACCTCTTGCTACTTCACCACCAGTAGACCTAAATTTTTTAATCTTTTCAAGTCGTTCAACTATTGGTTGAATTTTTAAAGCATCTTTTAATTTGTCATTTTCAATCCACAAACACCATCTTTCAATACCATTAATAAATTCATTTGCACCAGTAACTTTACGAATAAAAGGTTTACTATTTGGATATTTTATAATTAGCTCTTCTTTTTCGATTGGAGTAAGCATTAAATTTCCATTTTCATATGGGCTGTTACCAGTAATCATGGTTGGTAATTTAGAAATCGAAGTAAGTTTTTTTGTAATATAAACTTCAGAGCCCGCAGTTAAGTATCCATTTATGGCAGATACTTGCTTCTTTAGCTTATTTGTGAAAAAATATTTTTTCTCACTGCTATTCTTTCTAATACCAATTATAGTGCAAGTAACACCCGCTTTACTTTTTGCGTTATTTGCCCAATTAAATGGAGAGTAAGCAAAATAGATTTCATTATTCATTTTAGAGACCAATGGCCACATTTGCTCTACTTGTGCGCCTTCACAAATAGAACTTGTTGTTACAAAAGCAAATTTTGAATTATCATCTATGTACTTTGACGCAAGTAAAAACCAACAAGCAATGTAGTCTAATTCTTTGTAATTTTTATAACCTTCAAATGTCAAATCAATATCCATTTTTTGTTCATGTGACTGCCCTTTACCTCCCAAATATGGGGGATTCCCTAAAATGTAAATTTCATCATCTTGTTTTTTAGGACAAACTTCTTCCCAGTTTAAACGACAGGCATTACCTTGAACTATATTACCACCTGCTTGTAATGGTAGTGTTGGATTTGCTGAACCAAACACCTCTTTAAACTTTTGGTTCATTTGATGTTGCGCCAACCAAAGGGAAAGGATGGCAATTTCGTGCGCAAAATCATCTAACTCAATACCATAAAAGTTTTGTAATTCGATTACCGAAAATAAACTTGGTTGGTATGATGCAGCAATAGTTAATTGTGCTTTTGGAATTAACTCTAATTGGTAAGGTTCGAAACCAGTTGCTGCACGTTGCAATAATTGCAATTGTTGCAATATTTTAATTTCGAGTAAGCGTAATTCTTTATAGGCAATAATTAAAAAGTTACCGCTACCACAGGCAGGGTCGAAAATTTTTATTTTTGATATGCGTAGCAACAATGCTTGTAATTTGCGAGGTTCGTTTTTGCTTGCTTCAAATTCTTCATACAAATCATTTAAAAACAATGGCTCAATTACCTTCATGATATTTGGTACTGAGGTATAGTGCATACCCATACCACCACGATGTTCGGGCGTTACTACCGCCTGAATCATTGAACCAAAAATATCGGGATTAATAGCGGACCAATCTAAATCGCCATTATCAATTAATGCTTGCCTACTTTTACGAGAAAAAAAAGGAACAGGGTGTAAACCTCTAAATAAACCACCGTTAACATAAGGAAATGCCTCGAAATGCGCAGGGAGGTTTTTTCTTAATTTTGGTTCTAAATTTAAAACAACAAATAGATTATCAAGGTAAGTGTGTAAATCGCTACCATCTTGTTGTGTGTGGGATTCAACGCTATTCGTAAATAATCCCTTTGTATGAAATATGCCAGTATCTTCAGCAAAAAAACAAAATAATAAACGAGATAAAAACACATTTAGACTATGAATGTCTTCAACTGTTTTTGTTTCATTATCCTTTTTAATCTCATCAAAAAGCTTTGCCATTTTTTCGGCTGCTTTTACATCCGCAGGATTTTCGATTTGCAATTGCGCTTTTTCCATGCCTGCCCAAGGCAAAAAGAATGCGTAATGTTTAGCTATTTCTAAAATCTCAATATCTAACGAATCTTGTGTTTTTGTGTCGATAGCTAATAACCTTTTGTAATCGGTTACAATAATAAAACGAGGGTCGTGTTTTATTGATGCCGAATTGTTTTTAATAGTATCAATAACCGAATACAATTCTTCGCTTTCTACTTCTTTAAAAAATAGTTTTTTCTTCCAAGCAATTTCGCCATTAACTTTTGAAAGATTTAACCCACCTGTTTGCAACCGCTTAATGGATGCTTTAGGCATACCATAAGCCAATAATAATTCATAAATAAAATTAGACTGATTAAAATCTTTAACCAATTTTTGAATGTTATTATCTATTTGGGTGAGGTTCATTTTTAAATACTATGCAATTGACTTTTTATAATGTTAAGGATTTTTGAAATTAATAAAATTTAAGGAATTTAAAGTTTAAGAAATACCTTTTTTATACCATTGAAACCGATATTATGTTGATTCAAAAATTTGGATTTAAAATTCAAATAAACTTGAACTTGTAATAGGGTTAAATTAATATGCATGAGTGAATCTATTAGTTTTAATATAGGCATGATAAATAACTATGTGTTTTTTTGTACTAATCGTTGAATATATCTGATAAATTCTTTTGAGCCTAGCACTTCTACTTCCTTTATAAAGCCCATTACAAAACGCCCCGGTGCTTTAAAACTTTGTACGTTTGCTTTAAAATAATACTTGCCTGTATCTTGTATTGGCTTAATAAATGCAGCACTCATAGGGTATTCTTCTTTCAGCAATAAATAGGCTCTCATCGACATTTCTAATTCTATTTCTTTATTCAGGCTTTTACCCTGAAAACCAAAAATATCGGGTTTATAAAATTCATGCTGGGCCTCATACTGCATTGGTGTTTCTAAAACTTCTACGCTAGTCATACGCTCAATATTAAAATACTTGTTGAGCTTTGTTTTTATTTCAAAAGCAGAAACAGCATCGTAATTATCGGTAAAGCAAGTAGGCTCTACCAAACGATCGGAAACACTTTGACTGTTGGCAGAACTATAACCTTTTATTAAAAGCTGTTTGCCTTCAATAATTGCCACAGAAATTTGCTCTACGAATTTTGCAAGGTGTGCTTTAAACAAACTATCGGCTCCTAATTGTATTTCGCTAGATTGCTGTACTTTTTGTAAAACACTTTGTGCTAATTGGCTTTTTTTACCGGTTGATAAAATGAGTTTTTTGAGGTAGTCTGCCTCTTGCGGTGTAAATGGAATAATGTCTATATCAGATGATGCAATAAATAGTTTGTTGTTGCTATCTTTCTCAATATTGAAACCTAAATCTTTCAACAAATCAATATAGCGATATACCGTTCTTTCTGATGTATCTAAAAATGTTTCTATACTACGGACCGATTTTGGAGGTTTTGCTTTCAGGTAATTTAATAGCTGAAAGAGCCTGTATATTCTATTCTGATTAAACATATTTATAAATATTTTGACAAATAAAGTCAAATGAAATAAGCTATACAAGCGATTGACCTTACTTGGCAAAAACATTGAGTTAATTTGCCTAATTAATCACATAAAACATTAATCATGAACATTAAATTTATTATTGCTTTGTTTTTTACAATAACTGTTTCTACAGTATTTGGACAAGAAATTAAATATGCTGATTTAGCAACAGCACAGCGAGGAGAATTTACATCTTATGTAGGAAGCGATGGAGCGGTTTATAAAATTGGTGACCGTGTTAAAATTGGTGTGCCTTCATCCAATAAAACATTTGCTTTTATTACAGAGGGAGATGGGTTTCTTATACCAATTACAAATTTAACTGCATCATTTAGTGGAACCGAAACGGAAATAAAAAAGATTTTTGTAGTTGGTAACAAACGCATGGGTTATACTGTTTCTTTTAGAACAAAAGGAGTAACTGGCTTATCTAATTATACGATACAATTTGAAAATGCCTTATCAACAGGCGAAGTAAAAGGTTTTGGACTAACGAGCGATGATGCATTGCAACAATTAAAAAAGGGCAAGGATAAACTAGACCTAGGTTTAATAACACAAGAGGAATATGATAAGTTAAAGGAGGAATTAACAAAGTATATTAAGTAATTTCAATTTTACATTAGCATAAAACCTACCAATGCTTTTTACTAATATCCTACCAACATAATTAATCTTATTGCAAAGGTTGCAAAGGTTGCAAAGTGCTACTTCTTAATTTTGGTGTATTGACCTGAACGAGGCTTTTTAAGCCATTTAAATGATTCTAATTTTGAAAGGTATAAATCTGCTGTTCTCTCTGCTATTGATAATTTTTGAGCAATTGAAATAGCTTCTTTACGCTGAAATTTATTGGGTAAAGCATCAAAGAATGATTTTAAGATTTGATCGGTTACTGTAGCGTTTTTTGGTAGTTCTTTAAATATAAAAACTGCATGGTCTATGTATGATTTTACTATTGATAAAGCAATTTCAAAATCTTCATCATTGCAAACAAAGTTTGAACTAGCTTCTGCATTATCAAAATACCTAAGAGAAGTTATAACCATAGATACTCTGAATAAAATTAGACCAAGACGTTTAGATGTACTTGCTAAATCTTCACTCACAAAAGTTGATAGGTTGTTTAGGCAATCAGCACCAAATGCATTTAATTTTGACCATTGTGTTTCTGTTAAATGAAAATTAATTTCTTTCTGATATTCTAGGAACTGAACAAACTTTAAGGTTTGATTTGATAACTGCTCAAAATGTTTTGATAGATTAACCCCATTAATTGTGGGACCTGCATCTACCCAAATTGTCTCTGATTTAAATGTGTAAAATATAAAACGGCTAAATAAACCATCTTCTGCCGACTTAATTAGGCCTTCAACCTGACCTGGTGTACCTGCAAGTGCTACTGATAAGCGAGGTTTTTTAATTTCAATCCATTCTTTGTTTGTTTTACGGCTATAGGAAACATGCTCATGATGAAATGCTTTACGAAGTAAATCTGAATATGAACCCCAATCTTGTTTTAGCACATTTCCCATAGTATCTGCTTCCGTTTCACAAAATACCCCCTGTTCATCGCCCTCTTTTAAGTGCTGAATAATACGTGCACTACTATTGTTAGCTGGTATAAATAATACTTTAAAGTTAGGCTCATTCGGATGCACTAGGTCTTTAATATTTGCCTTTTTATCTGAAATCAACCTTTTGTATTCTGCTAACTCAACTTCATATTCTGCTTTTAATCTCAAGCTCTCTTTTACAAGGGTATCATGATATGCATCACCTAATTGTTTTGCAAATGTGATAGCTCCTTTTCCACTGGCAGCAGGTGCAATGATGAAAACGAATAAATTACTGAAATGCTCTTTGCCTCTGTATAGACCCGAAACATTACGCATACAACCACTAAGAATTGATAAAGCACCGGTAATAAATATATCTTTTTCGCGATTATCAGTTAAAACTCTACACCCTTCTTGAAGAATTTTAGGCAATTTTTCATACGTCCAAGTTGGTAGATAAGGCATATTCATTAAGAGTTGGTCTTTTGATTGCACATTATCTTCTTTATTATTTGCAATGTTTGCAAACTTTGCAAATTCATCTGTATGGTTTTTATAAGCACTGTTTATTGATGGGATTGCTTCCAATTTATCTATATCAAAATGTTGCAAAATCAATTCTTCTGCTTCGTTTTCTGGTATTCCTATACGATTGCAATTACATGCCAATAAATAGATGTAGTTATTACGATTGCCATCAAAATAGCTTTCTTTATTATTGGTAAAATCAATCATTTTTTGAAACAAGGAAGATTTATCAATTTCAGCATTATCATTCGCAACTGCTTCCTCACTTTCTGATGTATTGCTTTCAGAAGATAAAAGGTAATTTTTATTTACAGCAAATATTTCGGAATCTGTATTTAAATACAATTCTGGATCGTGTGAGTAAAAGCATAGGCGAGAAACATCTTTACCTGATTTGTCTAATGCCACTTCAAAAGACTTTTCGTAATATTCAGCAACTTGATTATATGCTATGGCATGGTGCTCTAATTCTGAATCAACTTTTACTAGTATTTTTAAGCCATTGCCACTAGGGCTAATAAAACAGGTGTATGTGTAGGGTGCAACTTTAGCCAAATTAGAAATTCTTTTTAATTCACTTTCAGAAAGTTTATCGAGGTCAAGAATAATAAAACCTGAATAGTTCTCGGCAAGATGTGCTTTTCTAGCTGTTTTAAATTGAGCAGAAGCAGTGAAGCCATCAAGCTGTCTTTTCTTTTTATCGGCTTCTACTTTACTACCTTTTTTAATTAGTTCCCTAATCTCATTTACTTCTTTTTGAAATTTACCATTTTTGATTTCCTCTAAAATCAAATTAATCTCTTTGAGACCAACCTGAGTTGAGAATTTTTTAAATACTGATACCATCTTTTTATTTTAGTTTAGTTGTGTTATTAGCCTTACGATAATTTAAGGAAAGCATAGTGTGAATATCCTTTATGCTGTAGTAAATTTTATTACCCACCATTGAATAGGAAATTAATCCTGTATCACGCCAACGTTGAGCTAATCGTTTACTAATATTCATTACTTGGATAAATTCTTGATTATCTAAAAAGATTAAATCACTGTTTTTCTGCTTTTCCTTTAGTGTTTTTTCCAATTTATTGAGCCTTTCAACTATATCTTGATAATGCTCTATCGTCATCCATTTCATATTATCTGCGTTTATTACGGATTAAATAATCTGATGCTGCTTGCTCTATTTCATCGGCAGTTGATTTACGATTGCGTTGTAACCAAACATCAAGTTCAGCTCGTTTGAAGTATAGCTTTTTACCCTGAGGGCAAAAGTGAGGTATTGATTTAGAACTCGTCATCTTATACAAGTGACTTGCACTGATGGCTAAATACGCACACGTCTCGTTAAAGTTTAAGATTTCTTTTTTTAGAAGATTTTGTTCCTCTAATTTTTGTTCAATGCTGTTTAGCTTTTGAATAATGATTTCATTGTTTTCCATTTTTTTAATTTTTAATTGGTTATTAATTCATTTTTCAGACTACAATTGTCTGATTCAACGATGTAAAATTAGATTGGATGGAAAGGCAAAAACTCTTTAACGATAAAGAGTAGAGAGCACCGCAGAGTGTAGAGTGCACCATAAACATAAGTGTTTTCTTATGTTTGCCTTAATTATTTATGAATGTATTGAGTATTCTTTTTTTTGGAAAAAAAAACGCAGAGTAGAGCGTAGAGTATTATAAATTAGAAATTATTTTATCTAACTTATTTGTATTTGCAGGTTTTTTTTGACCTCTTAGTTTGGACCAAATAAATTCAGTACCATCTGATTGTACGAAACAATTTGCTGTAATTTTCCATACTTCTTTATCTGTATTTTCAACTAAACGCTTCTCATTATGAATCTGTTTAATTAAATAACATAATTCAGATATACTACCTGACCATTTAATAGGGTTTGAAGGTGTTTCGTTTTTAAATATTTTATTAAAATCGGCAAGTTTTGTTGATTTATCAATCAACCCTGCATCTATTAAGTCTTTTCTAAACTCTGTTATTTTAGTTTGACTACTAGCACCTGTTTTTTTATATGAAAATGAATTGTGTTTTGAAATATTCTTATTAGTAACTAAAGCAGGTTTCACTATTTGTGTTTCATGGACATCATCTGCCAAAAGCTCCATAATTTTGGGCTCTTCAGGCTCAGACTCCTCTATTTCTGATTGTGTAAAAAGCAATGTCATATCTGTAGCGAAAAAACACAGTTGATCCCACATTTGGTTGAATGCTGCATCTTCGTATGCGTTTTCATTTTTAAACTCAGCTTTATCAATTTTCTCATATAAAATATTAATAGCTGTGTGGTAATTTTCAAATTGTGCGTATGAACGTATCGGGTTGTTTTCGTATTTGAATCTTAAACTATTAAATTTTTCTATTGCTCTAGGTATATTGTAGTACGTTGCTTTTTTTATTTTATCGTCCAATAATAATTCTATTTCATATAGACCTTTGTTGATATAGTTTTGTAAATCTTTAAAATTACTAGGCAGGTTATATGCTCTATCAAAATCTAATATTCTTTCGATTAAAATTTCATCTACAATCTCTTTTACTATTTTACGCATTAAAACATGTATACCTAATATGCAATAAAAGTCTGTATGCTTATGCCTATCCTCATGTATGTTAAAAAAGGATTCGGTACAATTAAATTTATCCTCGTAGTACAATTTTATAAAGTTGTCATAAACGGAAGTTATGCCCTTTAAATACTCTTCTTTAGATTTGGATTTTAATACATCGAGTTTGGAAATGATATCTGTGCGTATGGAGTTGAACTTATTATAATATTCAGAGTGAATTTTTTCTATAGCTGAATCAATTGCCTTTAAATCACTTTTAGGAGTTAGAATACCATCAAGTTTTTCTTTAACTAACTGCATGCTTGTTGATTCAGCTAATTCCTTAAAGTTTTCAATCTGTTTACTTATATTATTAAGTGTTTCGGGTGCTTCTGCTTTTATGGTATCCAAAATTGAAGTAAAACCTATATATCTGCCGGCATTTGCAAAATGAATTATAAAATCTTTGAGTATTGAAACATCAAAATCTAATTTATTAATATAATATTCAATATCTATAGAGAATGAATCTTCTATACCCTTTGGCTGCTCTTCTACAATAAAATCAAAAACCTCTGAGTACTCTGTAAGAAAGAAGTTTCTTATTATAGTTTCTTTACTTTCATCAAGAGATCGATTATCGAAAGGATAAACATTGATAAAAGCTGATATGTAAGGAGCTACTTGTGGTAAACATTTTTTGAAACTAGCTTGTAGTTTTTTTATTGTTTGCTTAGTGTAATGGTTTTTTTCCTTATCATTTAAACAGGTACTGTAGGCTAATTTATCTTTTTCAATTTCTCCATTTTCAATTACATATATCTCAAAGCTTATTGTTTCTGCAATAAGCGTAATAAGTTTTTTTTCATATTCAGTTAATTCAGCCATGACACTGGAAACATTAAATATCCAATTTTATTTTATTAGCTGCAAGTGTCTTGCGTTCATCAATAATTTTTGCATATATCTGAGTAGTTTTTAAATCTTTATGGCCTAATAATTTTGAAACGGTATAAATATCAGTACCTAGCGTAAGTTGTAATGTAGCGTATGTGTGCCTTGCACAATGGAATGTGATTGTTTTTGTAATGCCTGCTCGCATCGCCCATTGTTGTAACCTTAAATTGTGCCATGCACTATATTTTAGCCCCACAAAAACTCTATCTGTTGGGAGGCCTTTTTCACCCATTAGTTTTACAGCTTCTTCACTTATTGGCAATGTTTCTGCACCTTTTGTTTTCTTTTGAGTGAAACGAATGTAATTACCAATCTCTTTAGAATGCTGAACTTCTGCCCATGTTAATTTATTTACATCGCTCCAACGTAAGCCTGATAATGCACTAAATAAAAAGGCGTTTTTTAAGACTGGAATATCGCAATCGGCTTTAGACATGGCAATTAACTCATCATACGTTAAAAACTCTCTCTCAGGCTCACCTGCTTTAATTCCTTCAACTTCATCTGCAGGATTACGATTAATATTACCTTCTTTGTAGGCTTCCCTTAAAGCAGCTCGTACCTTGTTATAATAGGAATGTTGAGAGTTTTGAGAAAGCTTTGTTTCGCTTTTAGTTTTTGCATTGCCTTGTAAAAATTCTTTAAAATCTTCTAACCAACGTTTATTTATTTGGTCGAACGATACATCGTGTGGAGCAAATTTTCTCAAGTGCTTTAACGTGCTATCCCAGTTACCGTAATTACCTGTGCTATCTTTACGTTTTTCGGTTAAGTACTCAAAGTACTTCAAAAAACTGCCTTTCATTTTACCAACATCTTTGAAACCAAAAATGCCATTCTTGATTTCAACATGGCGTTTACTGCGAATTGCTTCTGCAAGGTCAAGATTGGTTTTATTTTCTTCTTTTTCTTTTTTGGTAAGCTTTCCTTTTTCAGGCTCCGGTATTAAGTATAGCTTTAAATATTCATACTCACGTTTACCATTTGCATAGTATTCGAGGTACAAACTTATTTTACCTCGTTGTTCACGCTGTCTTAATGTTACTGTCATACTGTTAAATTAAAAAGGTTATTTATATCTGCTCTTTGAATTAATGTGCGAGTACCAAGCTTAGCAGCTTTTATTTTGCCACTATCTATTAGGCGGTAAATTGTCCAACGACTTGCCCCTAAAAGCATACAAGTTTCTTTTACACTTAAAAACTCTTTTTCTTTTACTACTGGATTAAAAGGGGACTTTTTATTATCTGCCTCTATTGCTTTAGCAATTTTCTCATCGCGTTTTCTTTTTTTGTAATAGGCACTTGAACATTTAATGGAGCAAATTTCAGTAGTTGTCTTCTTGGCAATAAATTTATTATTGCAAAAAATACATGTTTTTTCTATCCTTAAATTACTGCTCATCAAGTTTATATATTGTAGCTGAATGTTGCTTAATGTAGCTAAGTGTTGCTGTGTGTAGCATAACTTCGCCTGACTCATATTTTTTGTTGTTCAGCAACGTGAGCAACAAAATCAAACAACATTATAGCAACAAAAGTAGAGGAAAAAGTGTTGTTAAGCAACAAAAAAAGGAAGGAAGATTTATTATATTATCAACAATAACAGGCAGTTACAGAACAAAAGAAGGTACTTTACTTTCCGATACAAAAACTATAC
>JBKCIQ010000150.1:0-1169 GCA_046302135.1 Bacteroidota bacterium
TGCTCATCAACTCCCAATCCCTTTGGCTGAAAAACCTCATTCTTACCATCCTGATTCGGGGTGAATGCGTTTGGTACATATAAACTGAACTCATCTGCTATATAAACCGTGTGCTGAACAGAATCAGAACAACCATTTGATGTGGTCACAACCAGTGACACCACATAAGGCCCTACTTCTGTATACATGAATGAAGGGTTCTGTGAGGTTGAACTTGAATCCTCTACATTCCCAAAATTCCAATTCCACTGGCTAACCACTGCGCCACTACTTAAGTCGGTAAAGGAAATTAGTGGCTCATAAACGGTCGTTGTTTCCGGACTTGCTGAAAACTCTGCAACAGGTACTGCATACACATTCAAAATCGAATTATCTGTGTATGTGCCCGGACAACCATTATTGTCTAAATAGTTTACAGTAACGCCATACGTACCTGCATTGTTAAAGCACAAAGATGAAGTGGGGCTGCCTGTTGTATTAACTCCATTTGTGAAGCTCCAGTTTATTGATTGTAGTCCGTTATTGCTGTTTGCATTAAACACTGCGCAAACAGGTGCACATCCACTTGTTTGTGATGCTGTAACCGTGACATTTGATGAGGCGCTTACTGTTACATTGATAATATCCGTAGCTGAAGGAGTCCCACAACCATCCGTTACTGTTACTGTGTAAGTTGTATTAGAAACAGGAGTAGCTGAAACCGCAGGGCCCGTTGTTGGATTTGTTGATGGCGACCATGAGTAACTATAATTCCCATCTCCACCCAAAGCTGCAGCGCTCAAATTCGCAATTTGTCCTGAGCATAAAGTAACATCCGCGGATCCTGTAACAAGAAGTGGTGGATTTACTGTTACAGTTACAGAAGAAACAGCCGGAGCGCAGTTATTTCCATCAGTAACTGTTACCGAATAAATAGTGGTAACAGTGGGACTTACTGAAACGCTAACCGTATTGTTTGGTGTTGCCCCTGAGGACCAAGTATATGTATAGCTACCGTTTCCACCTAATGCATTCGCTGTGAGATTCGAAGACTCTCCGATACATATGGTGCTTACAGTTGGGATACTTACAGAGATGGCTTGAGGTTGATTTATTGTTACAGTAGATGTTCCTAAGCAACCATTTGCGTCTTGCCAATTACAAGTGTTTAAACCTGAACACAAATTACT
>JBKCIQ010000151.1:0-13538 GCA_046302135.1 Bacteroidota bacterium
TGGAGCTCACTTAGTGGGCTTACTTGGAATTTGCATCAAGTCAGGAAGAAGAGTTCAAAAAATTAATCTCTCAGTCTCCGCAGAATAGTTAGGTGTAAAATCCGGACTTTTTTAATTTCATATCCTTATTCCAATCACGCACACATCATCCACCTGTTCCAAATCTCCTTTCCAATTTTCAAACTCTGATTTGAGTTTGCTTCTCTGTTCAGCGAGTGGAAGATTTGCGTTGGCGAGTAATAGTTCGTTGAGTTGCTTGTATTTGAATTTCTTTCCTTTTGGCCCACCGAATTGGTCTGGATAGCCATCTGTGTATAGATAAATTATGTCACCTTTTTGATGCTCTATTGTGAAAAGTTCAAAGGTTTGTTTTCTTTCGCCAACACCAACGGGCATACGGTCATTCGAGAGTTCAATTAATTCGTGTTTACGAACCAAAACCGGAGCATTGTTGGCTGCAGCATAAGTAATCATTCCACTTGATTTATCCACACACAAAAGGATACCATCAAACCCATCTTTTTGACCTTCTTTGGAAATAGTTTCCGTTAATTTTTTTCTCACAAATTCAAATACCTCATTTGGCTTTTCAATTCCTTTTTCATTAATGGCTTCACCCAAAAATCCAATATTCAATAAACTCATAAATGCTCCCGGTACTCCATGGCCTGTAGAATCACATACTGCCAAATAGAATTTTTTATGCTCTCCGCTCCCTACAGTTGTTGCCCAGTAAAAATCTCCAGATACCACATCCTTTGGATTAAAAAAAGTAAAATGATCGTTCAGGTTTTGTTTCAAAAATTCCTCATGTGCAAGAAGCGTATACTGGATACGCTTCGCGTAATTAATTGAGTCAAGTATTTCTTTTTGCTTTTCTTCAATTAGATGTTTTTGATTTTGTGTTTCTTTTTCCTTGTTTTCAATGATTATCTTTTGATTTTTTGTAATCGTGTACCGTCTGAAAACTATAATTGTAAAAATTATTAGTGCAAATAATAATAAAAGTGTTGAAACAATAATCAGTTTCTGTCTTTTCTTCTCTTCAATTTGCTTTATTTTGTTTTTCTCCTCCTCAAGTAATTTTTTTTCATTTTCAAATTTCCCAATTAATTAGTGTGTGTTTTTCTTTTTATTTTCATTGAAATATTTGTCTTCGATTGAATCAGCTTCAAGTCTTGCCAAGTATGCAAGATTGTACTGTTTCAAATTAAAAAATGCAGATTCTTGATCTTTTAGAATAGTAAGTTTAACCCAGTGATCATTGTTGTTTTTTGATTTATTAATTTGGTCAGATGTATCTAAATATAAAAGCGCAGTTTTAAAATCGCCTTTATTTAAGTAATAGCCCCCCACCATACAATAATTGCCAGCGATTTCTTTGTATTGTTTCCTTTTTTTTGCTATTTGTAAAGCTTTCTTGTAATAGTAACCTGCTTTCTCAATGCTATCCGGGATATTAAAGTAGGTATTTCCTAGCATACTGTAGCTAACTATGAGTGAGTTCGTATCTTTTAATTCTTCGTATAATTTGATTGCTTTGAACTTGTAATAGAATGATTTTTCGTCATCTTCTGTCATTAAAAGACCTCCGATATTCATATAGCAAATTGCTAACATATTTTTATCTCCAGACTTTTCAGCAAAATCAATTGATTTATAACGGAAATTCAGTGCTTTTTTGTATTCATTTATACTGGAATAAACTCCGGCAATATTATTGTATGTTGATGCTAAACCAAGAAAATCGTTTGTACCTTCAATTAATTTTAAACTTTTAATGTTATAGATTAGGGCACTGTCACCATTAAATTTTCCTATTAATCTGTAAGATTTTGCTTCTAAAAATTTCGAACCGGATTTCTTTGCGAAATCTAAAGCTTTATATCCCAACTTTAATGCATCATCTTTATTGCTTTTCCCTATCTGAAATGTATGTTTGTAAAGCGCTTCAAAACGAACAGAATCTGATAATTTAATGTTATTGAATTTTTCAAGTAAAGAGTCTTGATTTGATGGAAAATAAATAGAAACACAAAAAAAAATCAGCAAAAGAGAAAATAGAAACTTTAACATATATGTTTTAAAATAAATTTTATCAATACTTAAATTAAATATTTTGTGTTTAAATTTTTTCATGTTCATCGTAAATATCACACTTTAATCCCAATCACGCACACATCATCCACTTGTTCCAAATCTCCTTTCCAATTTTCAAACTCTGATTTGAGTTTTTGATGTTGTTCATGCATTGATAACATTGAAATAGAAATTAAAAATTCTTTTAGTTGTGTGTATTTATATTTTTTGCCTTTCGTTCCGCCAAACTGATCGGGCATACCATCGGTGAGCGAATAAATTAAATCTCCTTTTTGTAAATCAAATTCATGTTGGGTGAATGGATTTTGGTCTTTGTCGTGTTTACCAACCGGCATCTTATCGGGTTTTAATTCGATGAGTTCATTTTCTCTGATTATCCAGATTGGGTTGTTGGCCGCGGAGTAAGTAAGTTTTGTTTTTTCTTTGTTCAGTATTATTAACGAACAATCCATCCCGTCTTTACCTCCTTCTTCACTTCCGTCTTTTTTCAAGCGGTTAATAATTTCAGTACGTGTATAATTTAATATTTCTGATGGTGCAGTCAATTTTTCTTTGATGGCAAGTTCTAAAGAAGAAATATTTAAAATACTCATTATTGCTCCCGGAACTCCGTGTCCTGTTGAATCGGCGCAAGTATATGCGAAGTTTCCGTCTGATAATTTACTTGCCCAATAGAAATCACCGCTAACTACGTCTTTAGGTTGAAAGAAAACAAAGTAATCCTTCAAGTTTTCATTGAGTAATTCTTTTGTAGCCAAAAAACTTCTTTGAATTCTTTCTGCATAATTGATGCTGTCTGTAATTTCTTTGTGTTTTTCTTGAATCAGATTTTTTTGTTCAACTACCTCAGCTGTTCTTTCTTCAACGGTTTTTTCCAAAATTTCTTTTTCACTTTTTAGTTTTCTTTCTCTCCACCTAATAAAAAATATTAGAGAGCTAATTATAATTATTGTATAGGTGCCATATGCCCACCAAGTGCGCCACCAAGGCGGATGAATAATAAAAGAATATTCAAAAGTTTTGCTCCATTTGTTTGCCGAGCCGATTGCTTTTACTTTAAATGTGTAATTCCCAAAGGGGATGTTTCTGTAATCGGCTTTGTTTTCTGAGGTTAAATTACTCCAATCAATATCCAGGCCTTCAAGTTTGTATTGATATTTAATTTTGTGTGGAGCATACCAATCAATGGCGCTGAAATGAAAGGTTAGGTGGTTTATATCAAATGGCAATTCTAGATCAATAGGGTAATTATGAAATCTGGCTACATCACTAAACTTTATTCTTTTTAAGTCTGAAGAAAAGGCTGAACTATCCATTTGAATATTGTTGTAGTCAACAAAATTTTCCTGCAAAAAAATATTTTCTAATTGAATTTTAGGTGCTTTTTCATTGATTTTAAATTCATTCAAATTCAACATTGTTAAGGCTTTTCCGCTTCCCCACCAAATACGATTTTTGCTATCTAGTAAAATTGAATTATCATAAAAGGTTTCTACTTTTAGACCATCTTCCTTGTGAAAATGAGTAAATTCATTTGTTTGATAACGAAAAAAGTTTATGCCTTTATCAGTACCTACCCAAATACCTACCTCAGACGGTAAGCTTTTGTTTTCTATGATAGACGCAACGTTGTTATTACTTAAGCCCTCTTTTTCAGTATAATGCGTAAAACTTTTGCCATCGTATTTAGTTACCCCCCCACCAGCAGTACCAAACCAAAGGTTTTCACTTTTATCTTCAAAAATGGAAAAAATGTAATTTTCACTTAAACCCTCATTTTTGGTATAAAAAGTAAAGCTTTTTCTATCGTATTTAATTGCTCCACATCCTGATGTTCCAAACCATAGATTTCCTCTCTTATCCTCTGAAATTGGGCCGATGAAATTACTACTTAAACCATCCTTTTCTGAGTAATTTAAAAAGCTTTTGCCATCGAAGAGATATATTCCGCTTGACGTGCCAAACCAAATTTTTCCAAACTTATCTTCATATATACTCCTTACTGAACTATTTTTGAGTCCATCTATCTCCTTAAAATTGGTAAATGTTTTTCCATCAAAACGGGATACACCTTCTCCTGAGGTGCCGAACCACAGGTTTCCACTTTTATCTTCTAAAATAGAAAAGACAACATTACTGCCAAGGCCCTCTTTTTTAGTATAATTAGTAAAACTTTTACCATCGTATTTACAAACGCCTCCGCCAGATGTTCCTAACCAAATATTTCCATTTTTATCTTCAACGATAGCCCTTATTACATAATAACTTAAACCTTCTTTTTCGGTATAATGAACAAAGCTATTCCCATTGTATTTACATACCCCTCCGCCAGAGGTTCCAAACCATAAGTTACCACTTTTATCTTCTAGAATTGGTAATACGTGATTACTACTTAAACCTTCTTTTTCTGTAAACTGCGTAAAGCTTTTAATAAGGTCTTTTTTATTTTTCCTTAGGTCTTGTTGATTGTGTTGATATAGATTTGTTTTATTAATGATATCATCAATACAATTCCCGTCATATTTATTTACTCCACCTTTGTTAGTTCCGAACCATAAGTTTCCGGATTTATCCTCTAAAATGGACCTAACGTAATTACTGCTTAGGCCTTCCTTTTCGGTATAATTCATAAAATATTTAATAAGATCTTTTTTACTTTTTGTAAGGTCTTTATTTTTGTGTTTATATAAATTAGTCCCATTAATAATGTCATCCACACAATTCCCATTATATTTACTAACCCCTCCTCCATATGTTCCGAACCAAATGTTTCCGCTTTTATCTTCAAAGATGGATCTTACATCATTATTTCCTAAACCCTCTTTTTCGGTGTAATTGGTAAAGCTTTTCCCATCAAATTTACTTACCCCTCCACCAGAAGTTCCGAACCACAGGTTTCCGCTTTTATCTTCTATGATGGACCAGATGTTATTGTTACTTAAACCCTCATTGATTGTATAATGTGTAAAGCTTTTGTCAATTTCCTTTTTATTTTTCTTGAGGTCTTGTGGCTTGTGTTTATATAAGTTTGTTCCATTTATTATATCATCAACACAATTTCCATTGTATTTAATTACACCAGTACCGCCATTGGTGCCGAACCACAGGTTTCCGCTATTATCTTCTAAAATAGCCAAAACTACATTACTTAAGCCCTCTTTTTCAGTATAATGCGTAAAACTTTTGCCATCGTATTTAGTTACCCCCCCACCAGCAGTACCAAACCAAAGGTTTCCTCTTTTGTCTTCAAATATAGACCAAACGTAATTATTACTTAAACCCTCATTTTTGGTAAAACAAGTGAAGCTTTTTCCATCATATTTACTTACACCGCCACCAGTTGTTCCAAACCAAAGGTTCCCGCTTTTATCTTCTAACATTGATAAGACGTAGGAGGAATTCATACCCTCATCTTCATCAAGGTATTGAATGTTACATATAGCAGCATCTTTCATTCTGAAAGGCAAAGCGGATATAGGTTTGGGTTGTTTCGCTATGAAAGGACTGTCTTTTGCAACAACAACTTTTGGTAAAGAAAAAGTATCTGTTCCTGGAGTTATTACTCTTGGTTTACCGGCTACAACTACTTTGGGTTCTCCGGCTATATGCACATTTAAGTTGGTGGGTACCACTTTAGGATTTCCTGCAGGAACTTTTTTGAGCTTACTTTCATCAACAGGAATCACTTTAGGTTCAGCCATACTATCCTTGGGTACTACATACCCTTTGGCTTCAACCACTTTTAGTTCGTGCGTGTTTGTACTCTCCTCTTTGTTTTTATTGCAGGAAGAAATAAAACATATCAGCAGTAGGTATATAGCGTATTTTTTCATGCTGAATAAAATTAGATAATTAAATCAAAACAAATTAAAAATAGCGCCAACAAAAAAGAAAACCCCGGCTTATTGCCGAGGTTTCGTATGTATGCTTTCTATTTTTGTTTATCATTTAGAGTAAAATTTCCTTATTCCCGCTCTTAACCAACTTGCAAATTTTTTAGGGTCTTTCTCTGTTTCAATTGTGCCTTCGCTTGCATTGCTCTCGTCATGATTTACCAATACATACTGAGGCTGTGAGCTCGCGTTGTATTTTGTTGTTTGCATAAAGGCCCATTTGTCTCCTATAGTTGAAAGTGTTCTGTTCTTTCCGTACCAGAAAACTTCTTTTTGTTCTTGTTTTGGCAAATCAATCTTACTGTCAACGTATAGCGAAACAATTACTACAGAATCTTTCAGCATGGGTAATACTTCGTTGCTTATCCAGACTGTAGATTCCATCAAACGGCAATTTACACATGCTTTACCTGTGAAATCAATGAATAAAGGTTTATTTACCAGTTTTGCATATTTGAGTGCCCCTTCATAATCATCTTTGAAGAGTTTAATGTCCGGTGAAGGACCAACTACCATTGTATTTTCGAGCGCAGCAGCTTCTCCGTTCACAACTACATTTGCAGAGGACGTTGCTACGTTGGAGCCATGATAACCTACACCATGAGGTGATTCAGCGTAATTGTGAGGAGGTGGAAATGACGAAATGATCTTTAGTGGTGCTCCCCAAAGTCCGGGTATCATGTAAATGGTGAATGATGCAAAAAAGGTGGCCCATAAAATTCTTCCCACAGAAAGATGTGAAGGAGGATCATCGTGTGACGTTCTGAAAACGCCAAACAGGTATAATGTCAATCCTCCAAATATTGCAACCCATAATGATATGAATACTTCTCTCGTGATCCATCCCCATTCATTCACATTGTCTGCATTCGCAAGGAATTTTACTGCAAGCGCAAGCTCTATAAATGCAATGGTAACTTTGAAAGTTGTCATCCAACCTCCGGATTTTGGTAATGACTTCAACATTGAAGGGAAGAATGCAAAAAGCATAAATGGCAAAGCAATTCCTAAACCAAATCCGGTAAATCCGGCAAAAGGACACAAATAACTTTCACCGGATGCTAACGTTGAAAGTAATGGTCCAAGAAATCCTGCAGTGCATGAAAATGAAACCACAACGAGTGTAAGCGCCATGAAGAAAATACCCATTAAACCACCTTTATCAGCTTTAGCATCAAGTTTGTTTGCCCATGATGCGGGAAGTGTTATTTCAAACAGGCCAAAAAATGAGAGCGCAAAAATTACAAAGAGTAAAAAGAAAAATAAGTTGAGGTAGGTGTTGGTTGCAATGTTACTAAGTGCCGAAGGACCAAAAATAATTGTAATGAGCATGGTTGGAACAACGAATGAAACAATAATGGATATTCCATAAAACATAGAATCTCTGATTGCGGCCGCCCTGGATTTTGCTCTTTTAAGAAAAAAAGAAACCGTTAATGGAATCAAAGAATAAATACAAGGCATCAGCATAGCACCAAAGCCTGCGGCCAAACCTAAAAAGAATTTTTGCCATGCGTTGCAATCTTCTGTAGCCTTAGCAGGTTTTATTTCAGTTGCAGATTTTTGATCTGTAACGGGAGTTTTAACGTCAGGGATGTTAGGTGTTGATGGAGTAGTGCTGAATTTTTTTGTGGTATCAACAGTGGTAGTTGTTAAAGTTGTTGCTGATTTATTTTCTGACTGCTGTTTACCCATACAAGATTCAGACCCCTGTGGCATATCAAAGGTGAAACTTTCAGCAGGAGGAAATTTACATTGTTCGTCTGTGCAAACCTGATACTCGTAAGATCCTGTGATTTTTATTTTTGAAGCACTCTTAAGTTTTACTCTTTGTGTGAAAGATGCTTTACCAACAAAATAAAGTACTTTCATTTCAAATACCTTATCCATTTCCTCTATGGGTTTACTTTCTTTGGTCGGGCCTACCAGTTCATATTCCGAACTTTTTTTGAAAGTAATTTTGGTTGGGTTGGGTCCGTCTTCACCGGCCTTCTTCATGCTGTACATGTGCCAGCCTGCATCGATCTTAACATTAAATACTAGATCATACTCACATTCATTGACTTTTTTTATTTCCTGCGACCACTGAGTCATGAGTTGTTGGGCAGGTAGTTGTACCGATATAAAAAAATACGATAGCAACAGTACAAATGAAATTTTAAACTTAATCATGATTTTATGTAATTATGTTTTTTAAAGTTAATCAATTGGTTTGTGATAATTGCAAGCGATATTAGGTCTAGGTAGAGTGCAAAATTATAATTTATTTTTTCTAGAAAGTAACGTTTAAGACTTAACCTAATTTTTTTGTAATACTTTTAATAAACTTTGGCAACATTCAACTACTCTCGAGGGAAAATTTATTTTAATTTAGTATCATAAATTTGGGTGCTGAATTAAAAGAAAAAAACAAATTGTTACTTGCAGGACCTACAGATTTTGAGTTGATTTCCTCAAACAAGATTAATCCGATTGGTCATATAACAGGAATTATAATTCTAAATGTCAAGTCACGAGAAGAAGCTGATCTTTGGGCCGAAAAAGATCCGTTTCATATAAATGGTTATCGTAAAAATGTTGTTCATTCATTTAAAATTACAATGACCGAGGGTTCAGTTTTTCAAACATTGCAAAAAATAAATAATCAATCATGAATAATAAATCAGAAAAATCGAAACGAATCATTTATTGGGTACTAACTGGTTTAGTTGCCTTTGTTTTCCTAGGAAGTGCTGCAGGTAAATTAATCGCAAATGAAGAAGCGCTTAAAATGGCTGCAGGCTTTGGATTGGATGCAAGAACATACACCACACTGGGCATTTTGGAAGTACTAAGTATTATCCTTTTTATTATCCCAAGAACAGGTACAGTAGGGACGATACTTTTAGTTGCCTATATGGGTGGAGCAATTGCTACGCACCTAGAACATGGAGAATCTATCATTGTTCCGTGCATTGTTCAAACATTTGTACTAATTGTTGCGTTTTATCGCTTTCCTGAACTTAGAACCAAAATAATAAATTCAAAATCATGAATAGAATACTTGCCATTTTAACCATAGATACGGAGAATCTTCCGAGTAATTTCCCTCAAATATTACAGCATGAGCGTGAAGTAGTAGCTCAATGGAAAAAAGAGGGATTCCTAGAACAACTATTTTTAAGGCCCACCAAAAATGGAGCAGTATTAATTTTTAAGGACATAGACGAAGCAAGAGCAAAAGAATTAATGGAAACGCTTCCGCTATACAAATTAAAAATTAGTATTGAGTATTTTGTTTTAATCAAGCAATTTTAATTATACAATATAAATTGTAGCAAATATGCTTTAATTGATTTAATGATTTTGAATGCTATGTTCCATATCTCCATTGGGATGGTGTAACAAATTATTTTTTAGTAGAATTTGTAATACCTATTCTGGGAATTTTGTTTTTTCAATTTACAAAAAGTAATTTAGTTCATTAAAAATTAGACATGAAAAAAATTATTTTACTTTTTGCAATTATTTTCACGAGTTTATCGCTAACAAAAGCGCAAACAACAAGAATGATTTCATATTTTGATAGTAATCACGATCAGGCTTATTATTTAGTTTGGGATATTAAAACAGGTAAAAACATTCAGTATTATTGGAATGATGGTAAATGGGTGTCGATGGAAATAAATTTACCACAAACTCCATTATCAGGAGTTTTAGGAAATGTTATGTTTGAGGTGTATTATGATCAGAAATATAAGCAAGCATATTATATTGTTTGGGATAGTAAGGGTGGTAAAAGTGTTCAATATTTCTGGAACGATGGCAAGTGGGAAGTAATGGAAATTAATTTGCCTGCGACTCCGTTACCTGGTGCAAAAGGAGATGTAATGATTCGTCCATATTACGATGAAAAATACAGTCAAGCGTATTATATAGTCTACGATACTGCAGGAGGAAAGTCAATTCAATATTATTGGAGCGATGGAAAGTGGACTCCAATGGAAATAAATTTACCCGAAATACCTTTGAAATAAAAAATCCTTATCAATGTTATAATACAATTTGAAAATAGTTAAAAGAGTAAATTGTAGCATTAAAGTGTGTATTTAATTTTCCCGTTGGTTGCTTTAATTTTTTGGTTAAATTCATTTATTGATAATTTAAAAAAATCTTTGCCAGTAAGGTGAAACTCGAAAGCAAAAAACAAAAGACCCTCCCAACAGCCAAATTTCTGTTGCGAATGGGAAAATATTTAGTTTTTACCACCTTAATGGTAGCGTTTTCATTGGGATTTGGAATTGTTGGCTATCATCATTTTGGGAATATAGGTTGGATTGATAGTTTGCATTTGGTCAGTATGATTTTAACCGGAATGGGACCCGTAATTGAAATGAAATCAGAATCGGCGAAATTTTTTTCTTCGTTTTATGCCTTGTACAGTGGAATAGCTTTCTTAAGTATAACTGCTGTTTTCTTTGCACCAATCATACACAGGATTCTTCACATATTGCATGTGGAAGAGTGAATTTTCCTACCCTTAATAATTAAAGATTAATTTCAATTTATTTTGGTGATTATTTGTAAAGACCAAGATTAGTTGCTGAAAATCCCAGTAAATGGTTGCCAATTTTGTTAATGTAAATTGAATTAAATAAAAAAGCGACAATGTTTTCTTTGAGATAGACAAAAAACCCTGCGTTTTAGGCGCAGGGTTTTTGCAACAATCAATCAATGGAGTGGTGATTAAACTATGAAACAAAAAACAACCAAATCGAATTAAACACGGTTCACCATTTCCATTGACCAATAAAACCATGGCTTTTAACAGTTAGGTTCCATCCCGCGAAGAAAAGCCATCAAACCGCGGGCTGGAGTTTCATAATTCCATTACTTCAATTTCTTGAAAAATGTGAAACAATATTTCTTCTTCACAATTACATTCTAACTTGTATGCTACAACTGAAATTGCAGGAAATCTATTTCACATTTAACTAATAACATCAACGTAAGCATTGCAAATAGTTTTAATTAATCAGGATTTTATTAATGTAACTTGTAAGTTATGCTTCGTCTATTTGTCTCTCTAATTAAATTTCAACCTCTTCTCCTGTTTGTTCTTTAGTGGAATATGCAATTCTCCCTTCAATTTCTCCTGCAAGGTCCGGATTGTCTTCTAAAATTGTTTTCACAGCATCTCTTCCCTGGCCAAGTTTGGTATCTTCATAACTGAACCAAGAACCACTTTTGCGGATGATACCTTTTTCCACTCCCATATCAATGATTTCTCCAATCCTCGATATACCTTCTCCGAAGAGAATGTCAAATTCTGCCTGACGGAAAGGAGGAGCAACTTTGTTTTTGATTACTTTAACTCTTACACGATTTCCATTTATGGACTCACCTTCTTTCAATTGCCCTATCCTACGAATATCTAAACGAACAGAAGCATAAAACTTCAAAGCGTTACCACCTGTTGTGGTTTCAGGATTTCCGAACATTACACCAATTTTTTCTCTCAACTGATTGATGAAAATGCAACAGCAACCGGTCTTGTTGATAGTTGCAGTAAGTTTTCTTAATGCCTGACTCATCAGCCTTGCCTGTAAACCCATTTTGCTGTCACCCATTTCACCCTCGATTTCACTTCTCGGAGTAAGTGCGGCAACTGAATCAATCACAATTAGATCAATTGCACCTGAACGAATTAAATTATCCGCAATTTCAAGAGCTTGCTCACCATTGTCTGGCTGTGAAATCAATAAACTTGATATGTCAACTCCAAGTTTCTCAGCATAGAATCGGTCAAAAGCATGTTCTGCATCTATGAAAGCCGCGATTCCACCATTCTTCTGTACATTCGCAATCGCATGAATTGCCAGGGTTGTTTTACCCGAAGATTCAGGGCCATATATCTCAACTACTCTGCCTTTTGGAAATCCGCCAATACCTAAAGCAAGATCCAGCCCAAGCGAACCGGTGGAGATTGCTTCAATAGGTTCAACTACCTGATCACCCATTTTCATAATGGCGCCTTTACCATAGGTTTTTTCAAGTTTATCTAATGTAAGTTGGAGAGCCTTCAACTTTTCCTGACTCACTTTTTTAGATTCTGTGGCTTCTGCAGCCGCTTCTGTTTTTTTACTCATAATTGTTATTGTTGATTGTTGTTTCAATTTCTATAATACAAACCTAATCTTACGGCTACGCCAAAATGTGGCGTAAATTATTTTTTTTCTCTTTTCTCGTAAAATTCTATGATCTGGGCGCTGTGATTATTAGTTTTTACATTGTCAATTATTTCTTCAATTATCCCGTTTTCTGAGATTAAAAAAGTGGCCCTAAGAATTCCGTTAAAGGAAACTCCGAAAAGACTTTTCTTTCCCCAAACATCATAAGCCTTAATAATTTTATGTTCCTCGTCAGCCAATAAAGAATAGGGTAATTTAAATCTTTCGGCAAATTTTTTATGTGAAGCCAAATTGTCTGCACTTACCCCAACCACCTCAAAACCTTTATTTTTTAATGAGGAAAAATTATCCCGTAAATTACATCCTTGCATTGTACAACCTGGCGTGTTGTCTTTTGGATAAAAATAAAGTATAAGTTTCTTTCCTTTAAAATCTTTTAGAGATACTTTTTTTTCATTTTGATCTATGCCTTTGAAATCCGGTGCTTTATCTCCGGGCTTTAAACTAGTACTATGTTTTTTATCTGCCATACTTTTAAATCTTTATAGAATATTAAATTAGAAAATTCCTTATCGTATTAATTTTAGATTTATGAACAAATGAGCTAAAACCTTCAAAAATTAAATGATAATAAAATTATCAAAAAGAACATATCCAATGATAATAATATTAATATATAAAAAGCAAGTATTTTTAGAATTTTCTTTAGATTTTAATGTAATGCGTTGGTAATCAGTTTAAAAAAATAAATCCGTACAAATGTAAATTCGGGGTTTTAGGATAAACAGTAAGAAAAAATTTTGCCTAACCTTTTTTCGATTTTCGTTTTCCGTGCTTGTATTGCACCATTTTCTTCTGTGTAAGATCTTTTTTGCTCAATCTTTCAACTTCAGCGGTTAGCTTACGCACGGTTTCTATCAATTGAGAAAAGTCATCTTTGGTAACGAATCCGATTTTTGCATCTGGTTCTGCGGTTTCACCAATTTTAAAAGGCAGAAAGAATTCACCAACTTGGATATTAAATAATCTGGCAAGCTTTATCAAATGGGTTGAGCTGATATCAATTTCGCCTCGTTCAATTTTTCCGTAATTACCGTTGCTCATGTTAAGTTCCTCTGCCACATTTTCCTGGCTTAGATTTTTAATCACTCTGAATTGCCTTATCCTTTCTCCAACGGTATTACCCATATGCACAAATTTCAAAAGGATTGAGGCAAATGGTAAATCATTAAATAACCTATATTTGTCAAAATATGATTTTTTAAATAATTTAGTGATTGATTTTTGTCAGATTATTATCAAAACAAAATATGAAAATGAAAACCCTGTTTCGACTTAATTTTATTGTTGCACTTTTTATTTCTTTATATCCATT
>JBKCIQ010000152.1:0-2098 GCA_046302135.1 Bacteroidota bacterium
TTTGACTTTAAATATTACGCGTTACGATTTGCCTTGGTTGGCGCTTTTTTTTGTTATTCCTGTTTTTCCTATTTTAATTTCACCTTCAATTTTATTAATTGTATTCTCTCTGTTTGTAAATAACAAAAAATTAAAGACCAACTTCACATTTAATCGCTTATTGCTTTTACCTTTTTTTTTATATGTTGCTTACATGTTCGGTTTGTTTTTTACTGATACCAATGGTATGCCTATTGTTGTTGCCGAAAGAAAATTATCTTTTCTCGTTTTTCCATTGATTTTCATTTTTCATTTTGGATTTGATGAGTTGAAAAGGAAATTGTTATGGTATTCTTTTTTTACTGGCTTGTTGCTTTATTCTTTTATTAGTTTCTGCGGTTCGGCAATTTCCTTTTATGAAAATCAAAATTTCGACTCTTTTTTTTCAAGTGCTTTCTCATTTGAATTACATCCTAGTTATAGCTCTTTTTACTTTTGTATTGCTATTGTTTTTTTATTAAATGAAATGATACTTCATTGGAGAGATTTTTCAAAATACAAGAAAATGGCCTTTCTTTCTATGTTCTTTCTTTTCTCTTTTGTTGTTTTTTTATTGGCTTCAAAGTTAGGATTGATTTCTTATTTGCTGATTTTGATTTCTGCACTCATTTACTTTACATACAAAAGCAAAAAGTTTAAAATTTTATTGTTTTTTACGGCAATTATAGGATTGATCATGCTTTTACTTTTCTTCGTCAATCCTGTTCCACTTCAAAGATTCAAAAATATTTTTTCTGCAACATCGATTAGTCAGCAGGAGCTTTTCATGAAGCATCACAACTCTATAGAAAGCAACACGGTTAGAAGAATGATTTGGATTGTTTCAACCGAGATTATAAAAGAAAATCCTTGGGGTGTGGGATCCGGCGATGCGAATGAGGCGCTCATGGTCAAATACAAAGAAAAAGACATGAACGGCGCATTTGAAAAGCAGTTTAATGCTCATAATCAGTATTTGCAAACAACAATTGCTCTGGGGTTTATCGGATTATCATTGTTGATTCTTTTACTTTTAGCGTCCATATTTGAAGCTTTTCGAAAAAGAAGTTTTATTTTATTTATGTTTTCCTTAGTCGTTATTCTGAATTTAAGTGTAGAATCTATGTTCGAAAGTGAATCAGGAATTGTGTTTATTTGTCTTTTTTATTGCTTTTTGTTGGGTGAAAAGAAAAAAAATCACGAATTTTAAATCAATATTGATTAAATGTATTCAGTCCCATTTTCTCCTCCAAGAATAGATCAGCTCATAATAGATGAGGTTAGCGCCGCGCTTCGTTCAGGCTGGATATCTACTGGGATGCGAACTAAAAAATTTGAAAAAGAATTGGCTGCATATTGTGAGGTTCCTAATGTATTATGCCTCAATTCAGCAACAGCAGGTCTAGAGATTATTCTTCGCTGGTTTGGAGTAGGCGAGGGTGATGAAGTTATACTTCCTGCATACACTTATTCGGCCACTGCCAATGTAATTATGCATTGTGGAGCCACTCCGGTATTTGTTGATGTAAATGAGATTGACTTTAATATTTCGGTGCATGAAATTGAGAAGAATATTACATCAAAAACAAAGGTTATTATGCCTGTTGATTTTGCCGGGTTCCCATGCGATTATGATGAGATCAATCAATTAGTAAAAAAAGTATCCTCCAAGTTTAAGCCAAGCAATGAAGTGCAGGAGAAATTGGGACGAGTTTTAGTTTTATCTGATTCCGCACATAGCTTCGGTGCCAAATACAAAGGTAAAAGAGCAGGATGCCTCACTGATGTCTCTGTATTTTCCTTTCATGCAGTGAAAAATCTCACAACCGGTGAAGGCGGAGCAATAGCATTAAATCTTCCTTCTCCTTTTAACAATCAGGAATTGTATGATTTTTTGTGTGTTTATACATTGCACGGTCAGAACAAGGATGCATTGGCAAAGATGCAAAAAGGTAACTGGAGATACGACATAATAGAGGCAGGATATAAGTGTAATATGACTGATATTGCTGCCGCTATTGGCTTGATAGAACTTAACAGATACGAATCAGACACATTACCCAAAAGAAAAAATGTAATT
>JBKCIQ010000153.1:0-98811 GCA_046302135.1 Bacteroidota bacterium
TTACCCTTAAGCCTTTGCTTCCTGGTATTGCAGAGAGTTGAGCTGCTGTTGGCGGATTTGTACAAGTACTACCAACTATTTCAGGATCACATGTACTTATGGACTCAAATTCGTTCGTAGCTTGAGCGGTTGCAGTAATTATATCATTACCTGCTAAAACTGGTGAAATGCCGGTTAATGTCCAGATTCCACCCGCGCCTACGGTTGTTGTACCTATTAAAGTGCCATTTTTGTAAACTCTGATTGTTGTTCCGCTTGCTTCGGTTGAAGTACCTGAAACAGATGTAGCGCCTGACGGTATTGGAGAATTTATTTGAGGACACTCGGATCTATAAGTACAGCTTGTTGTATTTGGTGAACAAAATGCCTGAACATTGATAATTTGTTCAAAGCACGTCGCCAGATTTGGACAAGCTCCAACGCCTCCAACATCAGATGCAGAACTTGGGTTACAAATAGTAGATTTGTTCGCCGCAGTATTGTCAACAATTACATATCTCATAGGAGTAGAGGTTGTTAAACCCGGAAACTGCGCCTGTAAATCTGCAAAAGCCACGTAAAAATCATAGAAATAATCTGCGTCTCCACATTCCATTGAAAGTGCAATTGATTTTTGGTAATGCGAATGACCTGGATATGAAATTACAGGTGTACAAGTAGGGGTTAAAGAGTTAACATTATAAACAGAAACGCCAAAACCTGTAGCCAAAACCAATTCAATTTCAAAACCTGGGTTATTAATGTTATAATGAGGATCCGCAGTAGCACCTGAGTTCCCAAATAATCCATCTGTATCAATTAATATTGAATAGCTTTTTGCGTTCGGTGATGTTCCCGCCATTCTGAACCTAAATAGCCAGTTATTGGCAGGAGATAAATATTTTTGAGCAGGATCTCTGTCTCCTTGATCTGCGAAATCAGTAAAGCCGCAATCCGGTGCATTGTTCAGATCTTGTGTAGGCTCGCTTCCGGGAAAAATCAATGAGGTAAAAGGTATTTCACTCTCTATTTGATCATCCGTTATAAATCCTCCTGTGGTTTGAGAAGTGTACCCATCTCCATTTGGGTCGAGTACTGTATTTCCCGGTGCAGTGGCAGGCTCGAAAATCATTCCGGGTGTTTGGGAAAATAACTCTACAAACCCTAGTATTGAAAAAACAAATAAAAACTTTTTCATTATTTTATATGATTGATATTTCATTGGTATTTTTGCTTATGAAAATGGGATTGCAAAATTAGGTAAAAAAAAACAAGATGAGAACAAGAATACATATATTTAAATAACTGATAATCAAATACATTCAAAAAAATGAGTGAAAGTAAAAAATATATATCCGAACTAAACATGCTTCCTCACCCCGAAGGCGGATACTACAGTGAAATCTATCGAAATATTAATTCAATTAATTTTCCGGGGTTTGATGGGGAACGATCAATTTCAACCAGTATTTATTTCTTGTTGGAAAAAGGGCAAACTTCTGCGTTACACAGAATAAAAAGTGACGAGATTTGGTATTTTCACGATGGTGGAACACTGGAAATTATTGAGTTGGATGAAATTGGTAATGAGACAATTACAAAATTGGGTAAGGATATTTTAAACGGCGAAAAACTTCAGCATGTGGTTCCTGCTAACACTTGGTTTGGTTCAAGGTTAGCAATTGATTCAGAATTTTGTCTTGTCGGTTGTCAGGTAAGTCCCGGTTTTGATTTCAGGGATTTTGAATTAAAAAAGTCTATTTCAAAAGACTGAGCACCTCATCAAAGTTAATGTTAACAATACTTTCGGTACTCGAATGTGATAAATGCACATCTATATTCAAGAAAGAATAATCTTTTGATTCTCCGAAAAAATTATATTGAACGGTATTACCTGTTACCATAGCCATTTTTATAAATCCCAATCCACCTCCACCTTTATCGCTAAATTTATTGTTAGTGAGCTGTTCCATGTATAGATTTCTCAATGCGTTTTCCAACAATAAATCATTTACATGACTTATTCTTTCAGACAAACCCCCAATTTCTTCGCGTTTTACTAAGTTTCCCGCGTACATATTGATGTAATCACCGTTTATCGTACAAATAAAATAATTGTGTTGCTGATTTAACTCGTCTTTCGAACCATGTAACAATTGATTCTGAATAATTTCCAAAGCCAAAAAAAATGTACGTTTAATAGTAAGCTTAGGAAATTTTTTTCCCTTTAAAATGCTTTCTAATTCACCGCAGATCGAGTATACTGTCTCGCTGGTTAAATTGCCGAGATAAACCTGCAGAATTTCTTCGTTTTTCCTTCCGCATACAATATCTCTAAATAAAGTATTAAATTCTAACTCTAAATTTCTAGTAGTATTAATCATCGTTGCAATAATAATCATTTTGAATAATCAGCAAATGATTTGACAACTAAAGTTATAAATATTAGTAAATTTTAGGTGTTTTATCTAGGGTAATATTATTCTCACCAACTTTAGTTTTCTATCTTTCAAGTCTGTAAATCTTGGTGTACAAATTATTTTAAATGAATACTTTATAAATACCCGGTTAACAAATTTTCAGTAAAGTTCAACTCTGTATTTTTCTGCCATTTTTCTAATCTGTTCATCTGAAACTTCATGGATATTTTTGCTTTTGTGTCTGTTTTCAACAGTGCAAACAAAAATGCTGTAACCGTATTTATTTGCAAGTGAAAAATAAGGTTCCATTTCCCATTCCAGCGTAAATGTATTATGTACAAAAATTTTTTCTCTTGCTTGTCTCATGGAATTTTCAACTTGTGCTTCACATTGCTTGTAGGCAAAATGATTTTCATCAAATTTAAATTTATAATTACCGTTCTTTTCATCTGTAAAGTAATCATCTACAGAAAAAAATGGATGGTTTCCTTCTGAAGCAAGTAATTTGGAAAGCGTTGTTTTTCCGCTACCAGGCAATCCACGTAATAAAATTAAATTTCTAGATTTTATATTGTTCATCTAAGGCGGTCAGCAGATCGTACAAGCTCTTCATCCTTTTTAATCCTTCTGATTGCGAAAAAACTCAACAAGATGGAAATAATTGACAAATAAGCCCCATACAAGTACAACTTTATTGTATTATTTGCTGAATTGACTTCAACAAAATCAAAAACCAACATTGTTCCAAGTAAAATTGAACTGAATGCCATTAGGAGGCTCGCCATTTTTATCTGAATTAAACGTTTTTTAAATTGTAAAATGACTGCTACAGATAATATAAGGTTGATGATGTTAAATACTACCGGAATGTAGTATGTCGCTATTATATTTGAAGTATGACCGGGTAACAAATCAATTGTTGTTTTTACATTTCCACTTGAGTACTCTACAAACGGAATAAAGAAAAGAAGTATGCTGATTATCGTTACTCCTGCTAAAAGTAGGGTTTGAATTCTTTGTATCATGTCAATTTATAATTATGACAAAAATAAATTTTAATATCTGACCTCCATTAATTTTTCAAAAGAAATTTGAATTATAGTTTGAAATAAATTGATAAATTTTGCGTTCTTCGTATTCTTTTGAAACTAAGCGTTATCATAGTAAACTATAATGTTTGTCACTTTTTAGAGCAGTGCCTTCACTCTGTATTGAAGGCAATTCAAAAAATTAATGCAGAAGTAATTGTTGTAGATAACAATTCTGTTGATCACTCGGTTAAGTTATTAAAAGAAAAATTTCCGCAAGTAAAATTAATTGAAAACAAAAAAAACACAGGTTTTTCGGTTGCTAACAATCAAGCTATCAGAGTAAGTAGGGGAGAATATGTCCTATTGTTGAACCCTGATACAGTTATTCAGGAGGATACTTTTGAAAAGATTCTTGCATTTATGGATAGTCATGACGATGCTGGCGGCCTTGGTGTAAAAATGGTTGATGGAAAAGGTAATTTCCTTCCTGAATCCAAGCGAGGACTTCCTACACCTGCTGTGGCCTTCTATAAAATATTCGGACTAGCAAGAATATTTCTTAATTCAAAAAAGTTTGGCGCTTATCATCTAACATACCTCAGTAAAGATGAAATAAATAAGGTAGATGTTTTGAGCGGTGCATTTATGCTTTTACGGAAATCTGTATTAGATAAAGTCGGTTTGTTGGATGAAGATTACTTCATGTATGGTGAGGACATTGACTTGTCATACCGAATTCAACTTGCAGGATATCAAAATTATTATTTTCCTGAAACAACAATTATTCATTACAAAGGAGAAAGCACTAAAAAGAGCAGTGTAAACTATGTTTTTGTTTTTTACAATGCAATGAAAATATTTGCGAAAAAACATTTTAGTAAAAAAAATGCAGGGCTTTTTATTTTCCTAATCAACCTTGCAATTTACTTGAGGGCAGGCCTTGCGATTACATCTAGGTTTTTGAAACAGATTTTTGTTCCTGCATTAGATTTTTTATGCGTATCAGGAATGCTTTATCTGATCCGTTATATTTACGAAACACAATACAAGTTTGTTTACGGAGGTTCTCTAGAGGAGTGGATGGTTAAAATTGCTTTTCCTGTTTACTCACTTATTTGGATGTTTTTAGTTTATTTGAACGGCGGATACGATAAACCGGTCAGTCTTTGGAAAATCATTAGAGGAATTGTATTTGGAACAGGAGTAATTTTGATTTTGTACTCTCTTCTTCCTGAACAATATCGTTTTTCAAGAGCAATTATAATTTTTGGTGCAACCGGAACATTATTCAGTTATCTCTTTCTCCGATTCCTTTTTCATGTTTCAGGTTGGAATGAATTCAGAATAGGTGGTCATGCAAATAAAAGAATCGGTATAGCGGGAAATAGCTCTGAATTCAAGCGAGTAAACTATCTTTTAAAACAAACTTCTGTCGTTCCGGAATTTATTGGGTTCATCAGTTCAGAATCTGGCAACTCTTTTGATGAAAATCATATTGGTAACATCAATCAGATTAATGAAATAATTCAGGTACATCGATTAAATGAAGTGATATTTTGTGCTAAAGATATGAGCAGTCAGGAAATTATCGGGCATATGCTTAATCTGGTTTCCAGTGGTGTAGATTTCAAAATTGCGCCTCCTGAAAGTTTATCGATTATCGGAAGTAACAGTGTTGATACTGCCGGTAGCGATTTATATATCATTGATTTCAATTCTATTTCAAAACCGGAAAACAGAAGAAAAAAAAGATTGTTAGACATTCTTTTATCGTTACTGCTATTTATTTTGTTCCCGTTTTTAATACTATTTGTCGAGAAAAAAATAAGATTTATTTTAAACATTGTATCCGTTTTATTTGGTGCTAAAACATGGGTCGGATATTCGGGAAAGATCAATAGTGACTTGCCGGTGCTTAAGAAATCGGTACTGACGCCTCGCGTACTTTATTCAGAGAACATAAATGGTGATTCAGATATCAGAAGAATAAATCTTAATTATTCTAAAGATTATAAGATTTTAAATGACATTAAAATTATACTTAAAGGTTATTCGCAATTGGGCGATTAAACTTTACAGCATTGCCATCAGTAAATTGATGTCTTTAAATGGTAGTCTGAATTTTTCTCCAAGAATTTCGCTAGTTAATACACCGTTATACAGATATACTCCGTTTCTAAATCCGGCATCTTTTCTGATTATGGCTTCAAACCCTCCTTCTTCACCCATATTCACAAGTATTTGAGAAAAAATACTACTGAAAGCATAAGAAGCAGTTCTCGCTACTCTCGATGCAATATTTGGTACGCAATAATGAATCACACCATGTTTTCTGAAAACAGGCCTGGTATGGTTTGTAACTTCAGAAGTTTCAAAACATCCTCCCTGATCTATACTAACATCAACTACAACACTACCAACTTTCATTTCGGCTACCATTTCTTCAGTAACAACAATCGGTGTTCTTCCTCTTTTCGCTCTTAAAGCTCCAATTACCACATCCGCCGACTTCAAATGTTTTTGTAAAACTTTTGGCTGAATCACAGATGTAAAAACTCTTGTGCCAAGTGAGTTTTGCAATCGTCTGAGTCGGGAGGTTGAGTTATCAAAAACCTTTACATGTGCGCCCAGTCCTATTGCGGCTCTGGCTGCAAATTCTCCAACAGTTCCTGCTCCTAAAATTATTACCTCTGTAGGCGAGATTCCCGATATTCCGCCGAGTATAGCGCCCATTCCGTTGTTAGTGTTTGATAAATATTCTGCCGCAATTAAAATTGAAGTTCCTCCTGCAATTTCTCCCATAGCCCTAATTACTGGTAATATGCCGTCTTCATCCATTATCCAATCGTAAGCCACAGCATTTACTTTTTTTGCAATCAGTTTTTTTAGAAAATCTTCAGGTGCAACAGTTAGTTGCAATGCACACAAAAGTGTTTGCTTTTGTGTCATCATTTCTATCTCTACAAGAGTTGGCGGAGCAATTTTAATAATAATGTCTGCCTTGTATACCTGTTCTGCTGAATAGGCAATTTCTGCTCCTGCTTCCGAATAATCGTTATCCTGAAAATTTGCCGCCTTTCCCGCTTCAGTTTCAACTACAACCTGATGTCCGTTATTTACAAGCAATGCTACAGCATCAGGTACCAGAGCTACGCGATTTTCCTGAAAAGCTATTTCCTTTGGGATTCCAATAAATAGTTTTCCTTTTTTCCTTGCTACCTCAAGCATTTCCTCCTGTGGTAGAAAAATGCTTTTTGTTATACTTTGATATGAATCTTTTTTAATCACTATTTGAATTTTTAATAATTATCATTGTAGATTGGAGTATTACAGCGTTCTGATTTTTCTACGAAACGATACATTACTCCCGCACGTAATTCGTGTGTCAGGCTTCTGATTTTCAATTGTTCTGTTTTATAGACAGAAGGTATGTCGTTTATGAAATGGTATTCTGTAAAAAATCTGAATGGACCATACGCCATGAACTCAAATCCGGCACCAACATCCCAACTGAAATGAAATTTTTTGAAATCATTTATTATTGGCTGATAAATTTCCGGTTTGTTTCTAAGTAAATACTGACAACGTGCACCAATCATGAAGTAAGGATACCCCGAGAATGTTTCAACCTGCAATTTGAAAAAATTATTCCAACTGATATAATTTAACTTATTGCGATAAATTTTTTCTGAACCATCTACATTTTGTTTTTCTTTTGCTCCCATGCAATTGTATTCAAATTCTGTTCTCCATTTTGCAAAGTCATCCCTCCCAAAATCAGCAACAATTCCTCCCGCAGGACGAAAAATATGTTTGCTTTTGTGTGAAGCTATTAATTGAGGCCGCTCTAATTCAGAATATTTATGTCTGCTAGCCATCCCTGAAATAAAAATTCCAATTCCATTTACAAATTGTGCTTCTGCCATAAATGAAACCAGAATCAAAGAAATTATGATTTTAAACTTTATCATGCGGTTCATGCACTTATGGCTTCCATTTCTTTATTAACTTTTTTAACAAGGCCTTGCAAAACTTTTCCTGGACCAATTTCAACAAATGAATTTGCTCCGTCTTTTATCATCTGTTCAACAGTTTGTGTCCATTTAACCGGAGCTGTTAATTGTTGAATCAGATTTTCTTTGATCAGATCAGGATTTGAAACTGCTGATGCCGTTACATTTTGGTAAACAGGACAAATTGGAGCACTAAAATTTGTTGATTTAATTGCAGATTCGAGTTCCTCTTTTGCAGGTTGCATAAGCGGAGAATGAAAAGCACCTCCTACAGGAAGTACCATTGCGCGCTTGGCGCCTGCAGCTTTTAATCTTTCACATGCAGTTTCTATGCCTTTCAGTGATCCGGATATAACCAGTTGTCCGGGGCAATTGTAATTTGCAGCTACAACTACTTCATTGGTTTCATTTTGTACCATACTGCAAATTTCTTCAACTTTATGATCTTCCATACCAAGAACCGCGGCCATTGTACTTGGTCTGATTTCACAAGCTTGTTGCATGGCCATCGCACGTTTAAAAACCAATCTTAAACCATCTTCAAAAGTTAATGTTTTATTTGCAACCAAAGCAGAAAATTCACCAAGAGAATGCCCTGCTACCATGTCAGGTTTCAATTCCGGTAAAGTTTGTGCCAGTATTACCGAATGAAGAAAAATGGAAGGTTGAGTAACTTTGGTTTGTTTCAGTTCCTCATCAGATCCTCCAAACATAATGTCCGTTATTCTAAATCCTAGAATCGAATTGGCTCTTTCAAAAAGTTCTCTTGCTTTCTCATTGTTTTGGTAAAGATCCTTGCCCATGCCGGAAAACTGAGATCCCTGACCGGGAAAAATAAAAGCTTTCATGTGATTAAAATTTCAATTTTTCTAAGTTAGCTCATATAAATGGTTTGTGAAAAGATTCGCTTTGCTTTTATTTAACGGATTTCTGTTCATAACTGCATTTGAAAGTAAATGTAAATTGAAACGCATTATATTTGATTATAACTAAATGAAACTTTAATTTTAGACTTGAATTAATTTATTGATTATGCAACTTCAAAATTATGCACTTGGAAAATGGGTTTCCGGAACTGGGAACGGACAGGAACTTTACAACGCAATTACGGGGGAGTTAGTTGCAACAGCTTCTAGTAAAGGAATTGATTTTTCAGCCATGTGCGATTATGCACGCACAACGGGTGGACCAAGACTCAGGAAGATGACCTTTCATGAGAGAGGAAACATGTTGAAAGCACTCGCACTTCATCTTTTGAATAAAAAAGAAACTTTCTATAAAATTTCTTGGGCAACAGGAGCAACAAAGGCTGATAGCTGGGTGGATATTGAGGGAGGAATCGGAAATTTATTTACCTACGCATCTCTAAGGAGGCAGTTTCCTAATGAGCCGTATTGCCTTGATGGAGAAGTTGTAAAACTTTCAAAACACAATACGTTTATTGGTCATCACATCTGTGTTCCTAAAGAGGGTGTTGCCATTCATATCAACGCATTTAACTTTCCTGTTTGGGGTATGCTTGAAAAAGTTGCTGTTAACTGGCTCGCCGGTGTTCCTGCGATAGTAAAACCTGCAACACTGACTTCGTTTTTAACTGAGGCAGTTGTCCGTGAAATTGTTTCCAGCGGAATTGTACCTGATGGAGCAATTCAACTTATTTGCGGGAGTGCTAACGGATTACTTGACCACGTCATCAATCAGGATGTGGTGACCTTTACAGGTTCTGCTCATACCGGTAAAATGTTGAAATCGCATCCGCGAATTATAGAGGAATCAGTACCTTTTAACATGGAGGCAGATTCTTTAAATTGTTGTATTTTAGGTAATGACGTTACACCAGACATGCCTGAGTTTGATATTTTCATAAAAGAAGTGGTAAGAGAAATCACTACAAAAGCGGGACAAAAATGCACGGCTGTCAGAAGAATAATGGTGCCCGATCGGTTGGTAGAAGATGTTCATATCGCTCTCGGGAAAAGACTCGCATCAAACATTATAGGCGACCCAAATTTTGAAGGTGTAAGAATGGGTTCACTTGCGGGGAAATCACAATTGAATGAGGTTAAAGAAAAAGTTGAAGAATTATCAAGAACACAAAAAATAATTTTAGGAGATTTTGAAAAGTTTGAGGTGAAAGGTGCGGATAAAAATAAAGGTGCATTTATGCCGCCAATAATTTTCCTTAATGAAAATCCTTTCAAAAACACTGACGTTCATAACATTGAAGCTTTCGGGCCTGTAAGCACAATATTACCTTATAAAACAAACGAAGAGGCGATTCAACTGGCAAAAATGGGCAAAGGTTCACTTGTAAGTTCAATAGTGACGTATAACGATAGCATTGCAAAAGATTATGTTTTAGGCGCTGCCTGTATGCATGGCAGAATATTGATCCTAAACAGGGATTGTGCTAAAGAAAGTACAGGACATGGATCACCTATGCCTATGCTTGTACATGGTGGTCCTGGCAGAGCGGGTGGGGGAGAGGAAATGGGAGGTAAGAGAGGGGTCTTTCATTACCTTCAAAGAACGGCAATTCAAGGGTCTCCTACTACAATAACCAAAGTAAGCAACCAATATCAAGTTGGCGCAAAGTATTTACATACAGGTGTTCATCCTTTCAGAAGGTTTTTTGAAGAATTGGAGATTGGTGAAACTTTAATTACTGAATCACATACCGTTAGTGAAACTGATATTGTAAACTTTGCCGAGTTAAGCGGTGATAAGTTTTATGCACATTTGCAACCTGATTCATTAGATGGTACAATTTTTAAAAGAACCGTTGCTCACGGTTATTTTGTTTTATCACGAGCAGCTGGTTTGTTTGTTGATCCTCCAAAAGGTCCTGTACTTTTAAATTATGGAATTGATGAATGCCGTTTTACCAAGCCGATTTATCCGGGCATGACAATTGGTGTAAGATTTACCTGCAAAGAAAAAATTGAAAACGACAAACCTTTAAAGGCCACCGATGGTACAGATGTGAAAGTTGGAATTGTAAAATGGGTTGTAGATATTTATGATAATAGTACTCCTGAAATGCGGGAAATGTATGAGGTTGATGTCAGCAATGGAGATACTGTTGGTATAGCCACAATTTTGACAATGGTAAAGAAAAAGAAGCAGGATTAGTTTTCTATTTTAAATCCATCCTGAATATTTTTACCCCTAAGTTTTAATTTCTCGTTTTGATTATTTACACAAGGAAGAGGCCCATCATAGCATCCGTGTTTACCTGTGGATTGATAAATTTTTACATTACCAATTTGTCTTTGCTCCAAATATTCAACGGACTTAGCATAGTAATTCGGTTCTAAGGGTTTTATTAATATTTCACTTGAAATAAAATTTTCTTCTTGTCTCAAGAATTTTAAGCTGTAAATCAAAGTTATTATAGAAAAAACTACAGCAATATTGTTTTTACCAATTAAATAAAAATTCTTTTTCTGCATTAAAAACCATAAACCATTTAATACAATATATATTATTAAAAAATAAACAATTGTTTTAAGTGTAATGGGTATATAAAGTAATGAAACAATACAAATTGTTGGTATTAAATGAATATATATTTTTGATATAATTTTATTTTCATAAATTAATAATGGCGCTAGTATACAAAACGAAATACATGCAAAGCCAAATCGCATGTCAGGTGCAGTTAAAAACCAGAATATGGCTCCTGACACCGCAGTAAGAATTACGAAAAAATTTTGGGATTTTATTACTGTTTTTATTTTGGCAAATGCAAGCAAAATTCCTGCTACCAAAAGGATTAGTGTAATTTTTTTTGGAATTTTAATATTATGAAGCCAATTAGAGACCCAACTAAATGTTAAAAAAGAAAGTGGTTTTTCAGTGGGTTGATTAATGTTTCTTGAGGCTTTTTTAATGATTTCTTCTTCTTCGATTACATTTTTTATTGGAATTTTCCAATCAGGGTTGAAAATATCAACTTGATGTAATGGGTAAATAACATAACCCGATAAAATGTAATTCCTTATAACCCATGGGAAAATTAAAATAAAACATATCAATGATATTTTCATATAAAACTTGAGATCTAGATTTTTTCTTTCCTTAATAAAAACAAGCATCGGTAAGATCAGAAGTATGATGTTGCTGATTTTAATTGTAAAGGAATAAAAGCAAAGTATAGTTATAAAAATAATTTCAGCTCTTGAAAATGATACTTCTTTTGTTGCATAGAAATTTTTTGGCTTAATTATTCTAATTAACAGGTAAAATGGTATTATCCCAGCGAAAAGGTCAGGTGTAGGAGAATTTATTCTTCTAACAATATATTCAATTGAAATAATACCCGCACAAAAAATAAATGCTTTATGGTTAATTGAGAAATCTGTTCCATTCTTTAGCTCCAAGAAAATAAACATCAGAAAACACACACCAACAAATAAATTCATTACAAAAACAGGTATTCCATAGATTCCACGAAGATTGCAACCCGCAAAAAGTGAAAAGACCGCAGGGTTAAATGCAAGTCTCCCATGTATATTTCCTTCACCTGGCACTACAGCGTAATTTTCTATCCATTTAACTGCTTGCAGATGATATAAACCACTATCACTTATGGTTGGCGCGTTGCAGGCAAATATGGCTAAAACAATAATCAATGGTAAAAACCAGATATGAGTTTTATATTCAAAATTTAAGTTTTCTTGATTAAGCTGCTTCCGATAAATTAAGAATATTATTAAAATTAAAATACTTACAAAAAAGGTAACGTAATGATTGATTGGGTATAGGAAGTTTATCAGTGTAAATATTGTGTTTAAAGTAACTACGCCAATAATTTCGGTGTCAAAAAAATTTGAATTGTTATGTCCTATTAAAAAAATAACAATGCGGCCTGTTAAGTAACAAATAACTGTTATAAATATTAATGAAAATATAACAGAAAGCATTTGGTTTTAAATTTTAATGGATAAGCAAAAACCAAAACTGAAATTTATTACAGTTAGCTTCAAATCGCGCAAATAAACTCTAAAACGCGGAAAAGTTTGTAACCGAATCCACTTTTTTAGGTCTAAGACTCAACACGGGTATATTTGAAATATCATTAATGTGTTGTGCTACAGTACCCATGAAAAATTCTTTAAGGTTAAGGTCAGGTTTGGTCATTATCACAATTAAATCAGCTTCTATTTTATTTCCGTACTCAACAACAATTTCAGCGTGATTGTCACCTGCTATTGACTTATTGGTACATGTAACTCCTTTACTTTTAATATATTGTTTTACCTGATGTGAATAGGCATGAAGTTGATTTTCATATTTTTCGTCCGCTAGTGAAAAAACACCTAAAATCCTTATGGCAGCTCCGAAATATTTTGCAAACTCAATTGCTAAATCAACTTTTTCTCTTGATTCAGGGCTAAGATCTAATGGTAAAAGGATATTTTCGCATCCGTCACGATGCTCTTTACCTCTTATTGTAATCAATGGAACAGGACACTCTCTAATGAATTTGGATGCACTCTCACCAATTATATCGGTTTTTTTCATGTGCGATTCCAATCCGGCAATTACCATATGAACATTTTGTTCTTCTGCCACACGATTTATTTCCTTATAAACGTTGCCTTTAACGTTCATGAATTCTGTTGTTATTCCCGATTCAGCTTCTGTATCTTTTGTGAGTTTACTTAATCTCTCAAACTCTTCCTGTCCTTGCTTTTCATAAACATGTAACAATATTATTTGAGAATGAGTGTAGCGGGCTAAATTGTAGGATTGTTTGATTGCGAGTAAGCTCTGTTCAGTAAAATCAACCGGAACTAGTATTATTTTTTTAGAATCTGACATAAATTAATTTTTTGCAAAGATAATAAATTTCATTAAAATTTTGCAATATTCAGATAATCAGATAAATAAACAATTAATTGTGAATAATTTTATTTTGAGTTGGTAAGGTCAGAAAAAATGAAGATATTTGCCGCCCATTTATAAACTATAAATAATATTTATGCCAGTAAAATTAAGACTACAAAGACATGGTAAAAAAGATGCAGCTTTTTTTCACATTGTAGCAGCTGATGGTCGTGCACCTCGTGATGGCAAATTCATTGAGAAACTTGGCACGTACAATCCTAACACAAACCCTGCAACGATTGATATCGATTTCGATAGAGCTATCTATTGGTTAGACTGTGGTGCCGTAGCAACCAACACTTGCCGCGCTATTCTTTCTTATCGAGGCTTATTGTATAAGCGTCATTTGCTTGGTGGAGTAAAGAAGGGAGCACTGACAAATGAGCAGGCTGAAGCTAAATTTCAAAAATGGCTTTCTGAGAAGGAATCAAAGATTAATAATAAAATAAGTAATCTTACAACAGCCAAAGAAGAAGCCGGAAAGAAAAAAATGGCTGAAGAGGTATCAAGAAAAGAGGCAATTGCCGCAAAGGTTGCCGCAAAAAGCACTAGTGTAAATAACACAGAGGAAACCTCAGAAGAAAATACTTCAACAGAAGAGAACTCTTAATTTGTTTTTGTAAATATTTGAAGCTGTCTTACAAAGGCAGCTTTTTTTTTAATGCTATGTCTGAATACACACAAATAGGTTCATTTGTTAAGACACACGGATTTAAAGGAACATTGATTTTAATGTCTTTGGACAGTATTATAGTTGATTGGGAAAAAGTAGAAAGCCTTCTGTGCGGAAATGATGTGGATAACTCCTTACCTGTTTTTTTGGAAGATATTTCAATAGCCCCACCCAAAATTTTTGTTAAGCTGGAGGAAGTAAACTCTTCTGATGCTGCTAGAATTTTGGTGGGTAAAAATGTTTATTGTAAGACAGATTTTATAAGGCCAATTGAAAAAACAATTTCTGAAGGTTATCACGTGCAGGATCTTAGGCATGGTAGTCTTGGTATCGTAAAAGAAGTCTATGAATCGCCTGGACAGGAAATTATTGTAACAATAGATGATAGTGGAAAAGAAATACTCCTGCCAAACATTCCTCAATTTGTAATTTCAGTTGATCATGAGAAAAAAAAAATCACTTATTCTGCTCCCGAAGGATTGATAGAAATTTACAGAAATTAAGTTGATTTTTTATTGATCATTTCAAGATACCTGATAGCTTGCTGACCAACTCTTAATGTACCATCAGCAGGATTCATTTTAAGTAACAAATCATGAACTGCTTGATTCGCCTGAATGTCAATGCCTATCTTAAAAGATGCATTTGATTGAATGGCTATTGTACGCAATGGGAATTTGTTTTTTAAATTAAGATCAATAAATACGTCTTGTCGGTTATCAATGAATGTTCGGATGTACGGGCTTGAAGGTTCCCTTAGAGGTGTGAGTTCTTTTAAGTTGAATAAATCAAATTCCGCTTTGGAATAGCTTAGGTTGGCGGGAGTAAATTTCTGATCATAAAATCCAACTGCCTTCACAATTTTTTTCTTTTCTTTAAGAATTAAAATAAGTTTTTTTACACCATCAAAATCATCTGAGTCTGTTGCTTCGAAAATTATCCCAAAATTTTTAGCCTGATCAAAATTTATAAACTCTTTTTTACGTTCAACGGTTTTCATTGAACGTCTAAGCTTCATTTCTCCAAAGTAATTTTTTATGTTTTCAATGATGCTCATTTCATTTCTTTACTTTTTTCCAATTCCAATATAAATACCTAGGCCTAAATTATAATATGTTGTTAGGGCATCTTTTTTCAAGCCGGTAAGATTAACGTGATCGTTCATACAAATATAATCAGGGTCCCAGATATGATTTGTTGTTACAAATGTAAAACTTGCACTTACTCCAAAATTAGAATCAGGCATAATGTTAATATTAAGCCCCGGTTCAAAAAACCAAGAACTATACGAAGGATTGTAATTAATTGTTTTCGATTCGCACACAACCCCCGTGTAACTCGTCTGGCACCAACCCAAATTTAAAGAAGGTGAAATGAATAAAATATTATTTTGTGCAATATCGTAGCCTACTTTTAGGTATGAACCATGCATCTGCATCTTTGTTTTTAAATCGAAAATAAAAAATGAAGGAGGCGTATAGAAAAGATTTCCCTTATACCCAATACCCATGAAAAGATTGGTTTTTGGAATTTTATAATTGATACTCAGATTTCCCTCAACAACACCAACCATACACTTCTTCCAAGCTTGATTTGTTGGGTTTGGTACAGAAAAATCAATTCTCACACTGAGTGGCGAAAATTTTATTTTGGTTGCATTCAATAACGTTTCTTCCTGTGCCGATGAAAAAAAAACAAGAAAAAAAGTAAATAAAATATTTAAAAAGTTCTTAAACAAATTTTTTAAAAAATACTATCATGTTTGAATTACACCAACGTTATATTTTTTTGTTATCTTTCTATTATTCGCCATCTCGATTCCCATTGAAATTACTTTTCTGGTTTCCAAAGGGTCAATTATGCCATCAACAACCAGCCTAGCTGCAGAATAATACGGCGACATTTGAGTATTGTATTTTTCAGTAATGGTATCCAATAATTTTTTTTCTTCCTCCGCACTAATCTCCTTGCCTTGAGCTTTAAGTGAAGAAACCTGTATTTGTAATAGAGTTTTTGCGGCTTGCGATCCTCCCATAACAGCAATTTGTGCTGTTGGCCAGGCATAAATTAACCTAGGGTCATAAGCTTTTCCGCACATTGCATAGTTTGCCGCACCAAATGAATTTCCAATAATTATAGTGAACTTAGGTACAACTGAATTACTCATCGCATTAACCATTTTGGCTCCGTCTTTAATAATTCCACCTTGCTCTGACCTAGATCCAACCATAAACCCTGTGGCATCCTGTAAAAAAACAAGCGGAATTTTTTTCTGGTTACAATTCATAATGAAACGCGCGGCTTTGTCAGCACTGTCACTATAAATTACTCCTCCAAACTGCAACTCTCCCTTTCGTGATTTTACAACTTTTCGTTGATTCGCAACAATTCCTACAGCCCAACCATCAATTCTCGCTAATCCGCAAATGATTGTTTTACCATACAACTCTTTGTATTCTTCAAAATTTGAATCATCAACAAGTCGATGAATTATTTCGTACATGTCATATTGCTTATCTCTCGTGTCAGGAATAATTCCATAAATTTCCTTTTCATCTTTTTTTGGGGATGAAGATTTGATTCTGTCAAATCCTGCTTTTTCAAACTCTCCAATTTTTTCGACTATATTTTTTATTCTATCAAGACAATCCTTATCATCCTTGCATTTGTAGTCAGTTACTCCTGATATTTCACAATGGGTTGTTGCCCCGCCTAAAGTTTCATTATCTATTGATTCTCCGATAGCCGCTTTTACAAGATACGAGCCTGCAAGAAATATTGTTCCTGTTTTGTCTACAATCATTGCTTCGTCGCTCATGATAGGAAGGTATGCTCCACCAGCAACACAACTTCCCATTATTGCTGAAATTTGAATAATTCCCTCACTACTCATAATTGCATTGTTTCGGAAAATTCTTCCAAAGTGTTCTTTGTCAGGAAATATTTCATCTTGCATAGGAAGATAAACTCCGGCACTGTCTACCAGATAAATGATGGGAAGTTTATTTTCCATTGAAATTTCCTGGGCTCTCAAATTTTTCTTTCCAGTAATTGGAAACCATGCTCCTGCTTTTACTGTTGCATCATTTGCAACAACGATGACCTGTTTACCTTTTACGTATCCAATTACAATAACAACACCACCACTAGCACAACCACCATGTTCTTTATACATATCCTCACCCGCAAAAGCACCTACCTCAATCCTTTCAGTATTTTCATCAAGTAAATAATCTATTCTCTCTCTTGCGGTCATTTTTCCTTGCTCATGCATTTTATCTATTTTTCCTTTACCTCCTCCCATGTAAATTTTTGAGAGCTTTTGTTGCATAGATGAAATAGCAAGTTTCATCTTATCTTCATTTCTGTTAAAATCAACATCCATAAAAAATTCAATTTATTTTATCAAAGATAAGATTTGAATACAATAAAAAACTATGTTTTTATCAAAGTAATCTTAACGCTAAAAAAATCTGGTCAGGAAGGAAAATTAAAACTTGGGAGTCGTAAGAAGTACCGACTTACTTTGTCTTGAAGGACGGGAAATTTCGTAAATAATTGATAATTCATGTGAACCTGAGGTATTATTTATCAGCGCTGAGATTGCAAGATCATAGCTATATCCTACTCTCATGTTGTATTTTTCCAGATCGTAACCTAGAATTAAAACCAATGCATCTCTGTTTGGCATTCCGCTGCGTAATCTTTTTAAAGGAAGACCTCGGTACCATAGACCTGCCTGTAGAGCGGAATAATTAAAACTCGCACCAACATCAAGTTGATCAAAATTTGCCATATGACGATAATTAAATGTTGGGGAAATATACATTTTATCATCACGAGAGTTTTTATTTAACATGAACTTGTATCCACCATGTAGTGACCATTTAATTGGGAGCCTGTCGTTATCCTTATCACTAAAATCAATATCAGGTCTGTTCATGTGTTTTGCAGATAAACCTATCCAATATTTTGAAGAAGTTACAAGCACACCTGAATGTATATCTACATAATTTCTTGTTAAAAAATTAAATGACTCTACCGAACTCGCTGACCCGGTGTAAAGTTGATCGTTAAAAACGAGATTACTGAAATTGAATCTCATCATTGAGTACCCAAAAGATAAGCCGCTTCGGATTTCAGTAAATCTATCTATTTTCCCTTTCCATGAAATAAGACCTGTGATTCCGGTGTTGTTAAGCGCGGCTGTGCCTGCAGCGTCGTGAATAACCTGAACACCAAGTCCCAAATGATTTGCTCCTAAATTATTATCATATGATATGGCATATGTGGAATAAGCTTTGGAGATTCCCATCCATTGATTTCTGTAATTTGCAACTGCTCTATGTTCCTTAGTTAAGCCGGTAAAAGCCGGGTTAAGATAAATTGGATTGGCATAGTACTGTGAAAATTGTGGATCTTGCGCATTGGATATCAAAACGAAAAGACAGGCCAATATCCATAAAAGATTTTTCATACTACTTCTTTTTGAGTTCGATGCTTATTTCTCTGTTTTCGTTTTCAGGACTTATTTTATCCATATAAAATGAAAAATCTTCATATCCATCCGACTGAACAATTACCTGGTATTCTTCATAAGGTAAAACATCTATTGTAACCTTGCCATTACTTTTATTAGGTCTGTAAATACCTTTTATGTCCTTAGATTTTGAAGACTTAACAGTTACTTTTGTGTCCAATTGCTTAGTCTTTTCACTTCCAAGCTCAAAAACACATATATGGCGACAGTGTATCTCATTTTCTCCATAAAGTAAATCCAGCTGATAAAGATCTTCTCCTCCAAAACCATCATCTTTTTCAGAAGAATAAAATCCTTTTTTTTCATCTCTGCTCAAAACAAAAAATATATCATCACTCACATCATTTATTGGATATCCCAAATTTTCAGGAACGCTCCAAGAATTTTTTTCAAAATCCATCTTTGATTTAAAAACATCGTATCCTCCTAAAGTAGTATGTCCTCTAGAGCTGAAGTAAAGCCATTTATCATCGGAAGTTAAAAAAGGTGCATCTTCGTCATAGGGCGTATTAATTACGCTTCCCATATTTACAGATTTACTCCAACTTCCGTTAGGTAATTTTCTGCAAATGTAAAGATCCTTACCTCCGAAACCTCCTGCTTTATTGCTGGAGAATATCAAAAAATTACCATCTGAACTGATGTTAGCACTGCTTTCATTTCCTTCGGAAGTGTTAACGTTTGAATTTAATACCTTTGGTTCACTCCATTTTTCTCCTGAAAATTTAGACTCATAGATGTCTCCTCCGATATTGTTTTTTGCAGGACGGTAAAGCAACATGTGTTTACCATCATTGGATATTGATACACACGCATCATGATCTTTTGTATTTATAGGCTTGCCAAAATTTACAGGTAATGACCAATTAAGGCCTGTTTTATGCGAAATGTAAATGTCTTCAAAATAATTTCCTGCTACGTCTTTTAAGTTACCTGTTCCTCCGGGCCTCTTCGATGTGAAAAAAAGAGTACCTCCGTCCGCCGTTATTAGTGGCACATATTCATGATACTTTGAATTAATTTCAGGTCCCAAATTTTTTATTAAGGCAATGTGTGGTGTTTTTAATTCCTTTTCGGCACGGTTGGTAATTGAAATGAGGCGATCTATTTCGTTGTCGTCAATTTTTCTTTTCTTAAGAGGAAACAACCTGAGTTTTTCGTAATGTGCTCTTGCCTCGTTAAAATCACGTTTGGCATGAAATAATTTGCCCAATAAATATTGAACATCAGGAATGTTACTCGCATCATCGTGTAAAAGAAATTTCATCGACGAATCAGGATGATGACCTTCTCTGAAATGACACATGGAGATCTTGTAGTTGAGCTCAATGTCCATTGTGTCCTCCTGATAAATTTTCATGTAATTATTTAAGGCTTCTTGGTAATAGCCGTATTCGAAGTTTTTTTCAGCTAAAGCGAAAGTTGCCTTGAACTTGTGGCTATGTTTTTTTTGAGAAAAAGCAGTAGTTAACACTAAACTAAAAATGAGCGTAAAAAAATATTTTGAAAATCTTCTCATTTATCTTAATAATAGCAAATCCCCTGCTTTTTTAATTTCAATGTCCTCCATTGTAACTGCATCAATCTTCCAAATATAAATTTCTTGCTGACAAATTTTACCTTTATAGTAGCCATCCCAACCAACTTTCTGATCTGTCGTTTCAAAAACCAATTCTCCCCATCGATTGTAAATTCTCATTTGAAATTTTTTGATTCCGACTAAAACAGGATGGAAAATATCATTTTGCAACGATTTTGGATCGTATACTCCATCTGATGAAGTACCCAACGTTGTAGGGGTAAATGCATTCGGAACCTCAATACTACCCGTTGCACTTACCTTAATAACTGTTGCTAATTTAAATGTGTCCTTACAGTTAAAATTATTAATTGCAATAAGTGAAACTTGATAATCATTTGGTTCTGCATATTCGTGCTTAGGACTTACGGCATGCGACGTGTCACCGTCGCCAAAATTCCATATGTATGAGGTTGCACCGGTAGAAGTATTCGTGAATGTTACTTGATTGTCAGGTAAATTTAAAGTTATTGGGTTTGCTGTGAAATTTGCGATTGGAGTTGGTCTTACGGTGATGTTGTTATTTAACTTTAAACTATCAGCGCCCCCGGGCCCAGTAACTACTAATTTCACAGAATAAACACCAGCAGCTGTGTAGGTGTGTGCCATATTCGTACTTGCAGTAGTAACGCTATCCGTTCCGTCACCAAAATACCATTTGAAGTTACTTCCCCACTGTGAATTATTTGTAAAGGTTACTGTAAGTGGATTACAACCGGTAAATGTTCCGGTAAATGATGCAACAGGTACAGGAGCGGCAATATTTACTATTTGTTTTAACGTGTCTTTACAGAAACCTGAAGAAGCTATTAGTGATATTGTATACGTTCCGAATGTTGCGTAGGTGTGAGTACCGGGTTGAGTACTTGTTATTGTTGTGTTGTCTCCAAAATTCCAGATAAAGCTTAACGAAGCACTGTTGGCTGTTGTATTGTTAATATTAACGGTTGAGTTAGGAAAAACTTGATTTAGTGGAGAGACTGTAAATGCTGCTGAAGGCGTTATAAATACTTTGACAGTATCATTTAAGGTATCTTTACATCCAAATGAATTTGTAACAATCAATTTTATCGGGAAGGTTTGGTTACTATTGTTAACTGTGTAGGTATGACTTGTATCTTGTGCGTTCACTGTTGTACCATCTCCAAAATTCCATAAGTATGTACTGCCTCCGTTACTGGCTGAAAAATCAATAGTTGCAGGCGAACAAGCTGAGTCTTCAGATAGTGTAATATTAAAATTTTGAAGTGGTAGTACTTGTATTACCTGTTTGGCAGTGTCACTGCAATTGCTAAGATTGGTAATAATGAGCTTAACAGTGTCATTTACCAAATTATTGCTTGTATTATTAAAAACATGACTTGGATTATTTGTACTAACGTTTGGCGATCCATCACCAAAATTCCATGTTAATGAATTTGATACACTAGACGTATTAGTAAAATTTACCAAAAGTGGAGAGCACCCGGATATTATAGAAGTGTTGAATGATGCTGCGGGTTTTGAAAAGACCGTTACTGAATTGATGGCTGTATCCTTGCATCCGAAACTATTCTCCACAATTAACTTAGGGTTGAATGAAATGGTTGAGGTAGTGGTATTGGTGTAAATAGTTGCAGCGTTTTGCGTATTCGGTGTGTTTGAATTACCTAAATCCCAATTAAATATTGTTCCTCCAATAGAAAGGCTGGTAAAAGTAACTCCGAGAGGTTCGCAACCGGCCGCAGTGCTTAGATTAAAAGCGGCAACTGGTGATGGATTTACCGTTACAGGAATTTGTAAAGTATCTGAACAAACTGTTGTTTGTACTACAAGGCTCGCAGTAAAAGTACCAGCAGAAGTATAAATATGTGTCGGGTTAAGGGAGTTGACAACGGGTGATCCGTCACCGAAATTCCAAATTCTGTTTGTAATGGTAAACCCTGATGATGATAGATCCGTAAAAAATGCAGGTCCATTTTCGCAGTTTTGGGCACTTACACTAAAGGAAGCCGTTGGTGAGGGTTGAACCAAAAAAGTTTGTTGTGAGGTGTGCGAACAGCCCAACGAGTTAACAGCCTGTAGTGAAACTGTATAACTTCCATTGGCTTGCTGAATTGCTGTAGGTGTTTGGGCGTTTGAAAATGTAGTGCCGTTTAATTTCCAGGTCCACAAACTAGCTCCTGTGGAATTGTTAACTAAAGTTATTGGAACTCCATCGCAGGAATTTGGTGGAGTTAACGTAAATGATGAATTAGGTTTTGGAACCACAATTATTTGGGTTGAGGCTGTATCTCTGCATGAAGCATCGCCGCCTGATACAATGGCCGCCACCTTTACAGTATAAGTTCCGCTTGAAGTGTAAGTATTAGAGACATTACCAAAAGGAAATGTTGTGAAAGTGCTGTTGTCTCCAAAATTCCATTGATAAGTGTACCCTGCACTACTTGTGTTTGAAATAAAGATGGGAATGTTTACGCACACCGAGTCATTTGAAGGAGTTAGACCGGCTGTTGGAGGATTGATGATACTTATGGTCTTAGATACAGAATCTCTTCCACAAAAACTACTGTCAATCAATGTTACAGAATAAGTACCCGTGCTTGGGAAAGCGATTACGCCATTTGTGGCCGGTGGCCAATTGGTCCAAACAGTTAAAGAATCCTTGCCTAGACCCCAATAATTGTGAAAATTCCAGCGTTGTTTCCTCTGAAAAGTGTTTCCTGCATTGATGCAGTTAGGTGTACCACTGTTGCTGAATGTAAAGCTTGCCCCGTTGCCGCACTTAATATTTGCATCCGCCGTTATAGATATAGGGTCTTTTTTATAGACGTTTATTCCACTAACTATTGAGGTAGATGGACTATTCAGGTTACAATAATTATATGCAGTTAGGATGGCAACAGTATTGCAGGAAACGTTATTCGCATTGTAGGTATGCGAAATGGTTTGGCCCTGATTGGTAAAATCAAAATTTTGAATAATACCATCGCCGAAGTCCCATGTAAATTTGGTTGTCGGTGACACAGATATGCTCTGATTCTCAAACGAAATGCTTTGTCCGGAACAGATAGTACCAATACTGCTACCAGACATTTGCGCAACGGACGTAACCGGAGTTTCCATAACAACGATTCCTGTTATTTGGCAACCTGTATTTGTCTGAAGTACTACAATGAAACTATCGGTTGCGGCGGAATAAGTATGTGAAATCGAGTCACCGGCAACATAAGGACCACCTGTTTGAACAGCTGAGCCATCTCCCCAATTTACAGAATATGTGTTGAATGAAGTATTGGCTACAAGGTGTAAATCATAGGAAGTACCACTACAACTTATCCAGTATGGAGCACCACTCAAATTACCATTTCCATCTTTTAACTGAATGCATTGACCGGGTAAATTTTCAATACCCAAAAGAAAAAGTAATAAAACGAATAACTTAAAATAAAAATCTCTCATCAACTAAAATTAAATTTTAAAACAGGTCTGTAAGCCGGGTTCTGTGTTCTTCCTAAGGAAGACTTCTATCATTTATCTATTGTCCCGTTTCCGGAATCATTCGGCCTACCCATTGCATTACAAATGAATTTGTGACAACGGGCCGCTGTACAAATGCAATCTATTTGGCCTTTCAACTCCGAAGGTTTTCCGCAAACTACATTACTGTAATAAGCCGTGGGCTCTTACCCCGCGTTTTCACCATTACCAAAGAACGAACAAAATTCGCTATCGGGCTGTATATTTTCTGTGGCACTTTCTGTTACACCCTCATTGCTTAAAGTGTACCCACCTTTTCAGATGGTCGGATGCCCTTTGTTGCCCGGACTTTCCTCCCACGCTCTCGCGAGGGCGATAGAACGACCTGCTTTGCTACAAATTTAATAAAATTTACCAATTTAAAAGTTTAACCCTTTTTTTAGTTTGCGTAAGTTTTAAATAATAGTTGAGTTTGCCTCAAACTATATTTTATTTTTGCATAAAATTGCCATATGAAAAATATTCTTTTTGTTTTTGTTATTTCTTGTTTCTTCATTTCATGTAATCAGAATCAGATTGAAAATAGTAGTGAAGAAAAAAACAACTTATCTCTTTTTGGAGATTCTATAACCCCTAAAGATGCGCAACCTTCTGCGAAAATTCTGGAATTGATGAATGGAAAGGACTCTGTGCCTATGAAATTGGAGGGTAAAATTACTGATGTCTGTCAAAAAAAAGGTTGCTGGATGGAAGTGGAAATGGGTTCCGGTAAATCCTTTCGTGTAGTTTTTAAGGATTATGCTTTTTTTGTTCCTAAAGATGCAACAGGTAAAAATGCAATTATAGAAGGATTTGCACAAATTGATACTATTTCCGTTGCACAGTTAAAGGAGTATGCTTCTGATGCCGGAAAATCAAAATCAGAAATTGATGCAATCAGCAAGCCTGAAACTGAATTATCCTTTGAAGCAAGGGGTGTAATAATTAAGTAAAAGTAAATTGAAAAATTTAAGGTTAGTAATAATTCTTACTTTATTGGTAGTTTTCGTTAGTTCTTGTGGCGATGAAAATGGTTGTGAAGCTGAGAAAACTAATGTAATAAATCCAAATGGCGACAGCGAACTGGCAATATTAATGCGAGAGATGGTAAAACATGCTCAAGACTCTAAAGACTCGATATCAATTAACGCTGAACTTCCTGAATATCCTGAAAAATTCTCAGGAATTTTCTTTGCAAAAAAAATAGATCCTAATATCGATAAACAAATGTTCGACGGTCTCGCTCAGGTTTATTTAAATAATCTTAAATTTTTTCAAAAAAGTGAACCAATAAATCGCAGAAGCTCTTACAACAATTTGATTCGATCTTGCGAAGGATGCCACCAGAATTTTTGTTCAGGCCCACTTAAACGAATAAACAAGCTCTATATCAAGGAAAAATAATTTACCATTAATGAAAAAGAAAGATCCCATATCAACAATTAAAAAAGTAATAAACAAATCTTCTCAAATAACTATTGTCACGCATTGGTCTCCGGATGGTGATGCGATGGGTTCATCACTCGCACTTTATCATTATCTCAGAAAATTGAAAAAGAAAGTTAAGGTGGTAGTTCCAAACGATTACCCAACTTTTTTAAATTGGTTGCCTGCCAATAAAACAGTATTAAATTTTCAAAAAAATACTACTTCAGCAAAAAAATTTGTTTCATCATCAGACCTTATTTTCATACTCGATTTCAATACGCTTTCAAGAATAGATCAATTGGGAGACGAGGTTAAATCCAACCAAAGCGCACAAATAATTATGGTAGATCACCATCAGCAGCCGGATGATTTTGCTGATTATTATTTTCATGATACAGCCGCTTGCTCTACTTGCGAGTTGGTCTACCAATTAATTGTAGGTGTTTCTGGTAAACAGGCTATTGATAAAAAAATTGCGTCATGTCTTTACACAGGTATTATGACCGATACAGGAAATTTTCGTTTCAACTCTGTTACTTCAGAAACTCACAAAATTGTTTCCGTCTTAATTGAAAAAGGGGCAGATAATTCAGCAATTTACAGCGCTGTTCAGGATAATTTTTCGTTCTCAAGGATACGGCTGATTGGTTATTGTTTAAGCGAAAAATTAAAATTGGTTCCTGGCTTAAATGCCGCCTATATCTGTTTAACTCAAAAAGAGCAGGATAGATTCAATTTTGTAAAGGGTGACACTGAAAACCTTGTAAATTTTGCTTTAAGCATCAGTGGAATGAAGTTGTCTGCATTTTTTACCGAAAGAGATGGAATTATTAAAATCTCTTTCAGGTCAAAAGGAAGTTTTGATGTTAATCTTTTTGCACGAAAGCATTGGGAAGGAGGAGGGCATAAAAATGCGGCCGGCGGACAATTTAATAAAAGTATGGATGAATGTGAAAGCAAATTTTTATCCGACATTCGTGAGTATTCAAAGCAACTATCATAATTTGAAATGAGGATTTATTATTTTATAGTTTTTATTTTCGTTTTACTCGCTTGCAACCCCGATGTCAAAAAACCTAAAATTGAGGTAAGCAAAAAGCAAATTGATTCTATGGTTGAAGATCTTGAAAAGAAATACAACAGAATGGAGGAAGACCGAATACGTGATTATATTTCGAGGCACGAGCCCATGCAGAGAACCTCTGTAGGTTTTTGGTATGTTGTGAATTTGAAAAATGAATCTGGTCGTCAAATAAAAGATGGAGATCTTGTTAGGTACAACCGCGAGATAAGCCTATGTAATTCTGAACTTTTATATAATGACGATAACATTTTGAAAATAGGTCAAGGCAATGAGATAACAGGGATGCATGATGCCCTTAAATTAATGAGAAAAGGTGAAAAGGCAACTTTTATTTTTCCGTCATTTCTTGCACATGGATTACTGGGAGACATGGAAAAGGTTCCTCCAAAGTCTGAACTCATCTACAAGGTTGAAATATTAGACGTAAAATGAGGATTTCGTATTTGAGATTTTTTTTATTTCTTTTCTCACTATATTTATTTTCCTGCTCTGAAAAACCTCAATCTGGTGAGTTCAGTGAATACAATGATGATGTAAGTTATAAACTTGTTTCATTTGGAGCAGATAAAAAGAAGGCTAAGCCTGGAGATTTTTTATTAATTGACACAAAGTACAAATTAGAAAACGATTCCGTATTTTGGAGTTCAGAAACTGACGCCGGCGGTTCTTATATTTTTAAGTTAAGCGATGAAACTCTTAAAAACAAGATTTGGTCTTTTGTTTTCGGGAGCTTTTCCGAAGGAGATTCAATTCACCTGAAAATAAATTCGGAAGTTTTTTTCAGAGAAGTTTTCGGTAGCTCAGTACCCGCATTTACCTCTAAAAGTAGGATTATTTTATCTCACATATTTATCAAAAGTGTTATGAATCCTGATGAATTTGAAAAATACAAGCTGGGAAAGAATTTCAGATTAGAGGCTGCAGCCTGGAGTCAGAAAGTTCAAATTGACAATTACGTGAAATTAAACATGAAAAATGCTGTTATGCTTGATAGTTTGTTGTTTTTTGAAAAAATTTCTTCAACATTAGGTGATGAGGTAAGACCCGGAAAAAATATTTCATTGGTGTACGAAGGCAGGCATCTTAACGGTAAAATAATAGATAGAACCACCGAAAAACAGCCTTTAGTTTTTACATATTCAACAAATAATCAAATTATAAGAGGTCTGGAGATTGCAATTAGCAGAATGAAAAAGGGTGAAAGTGCAAAAATAATCATACCTTCGCACCTCGGTTTTGGAAACGAAACGAATGGAAGGTTCTCTCCTTTTACTCCTTTGGTTTATGAAATCAAAATAATTGAAATAAAATAGATAAAATCACTTCAAAAAAAAATAAACAATCTAAAAAATGAAAAAGATATTTTATAAGTTTTCAGCACTTTTTGGCCTTACGCTAGCTGTTGTTTCTTGTAATTCATCGGATATTGATGGCTATGAGAAGAATGAAAATGGTTTGTATTATAAATTTTACAAGAAAGGTGAGAATACAATTAAGCCAAAACTGAGTGATGAGATTCAGATGAAATTCTGTCTTAAAATTAAATCCAGTGATTCGATACTAACAGACTCGCGCAAGGTAAGACCCGACAACGGAATTGTTGGATTACAATTAAGACCTAGTTCCTTCAAAGGAAGTCTGGAAGATGCATTGATGATGATGGGTGCCGGGGATAGTGCAAGTTTCATTATTAATGCCGATTCTTTTTTCTTAAAAACTCAAAGCATGCGTCAATTACCACCTTTTATTAAGCCGGGTGACAAGCTTGTTGCAGATATAAAAATTGAAAAAATAACTGATGCTAAAGTTGTTGAGCAGGAAATGAAAAAACGGAAAGAAGAGTATGAAAGAAAAATGAAGGAGTTGGAAATGAAATCTAAATCTGACCTAGAAAAATACATTACAGATAATAAAATTACAGCAAAGCCTACACTTAGTGGTTTGTACTACATAGAACTTAAAAAAGGTAGCGGTCCTAAAGTTCTAATTACAGATACAGTATCAGTATATTACAAAGGAATGTTTCTTGATGGTACTGTTTTTAACGATAATACCGCAGAGCCAAAGCCGGTAGATTTTCCGGTTCAAGGGCTTATACCCGCATGGCAGGAAGCAATACCCATGATGAGTGTTGGTACCAAGGCCAAACTGGTTTGTCCGCATCAGGTCGCATACGGTCCGAGAGGTAACCAAAGCATTCCGCCTTTCGCAAACCTTGTGTTTGAACTAGAGATAAAAGCGAAAAAATCAGGAGAAAAAACACAAAACAATAAATCAATAAGGTAGAATTGGCATAATTTTGGTTTTTTTAATTTAAAATTTAAAATAATGAAAAAAATACTTTTTGCTTTGATTTGCTTAACAGCTTTATCAATCAATGCTCAAAAAAATAATAAAAAATCAAAAAATAAATTAAACAAAATGGAAAAGGAATGGTTATCCAAACAACCCGATGGGTTATATGCTCGTATCAATACAAATAAAGGAGATATTTTCCTTGTTCTTGAAATGAAAAAAACACCAATGACCGTTGCAAACTTTGTAGGTCTTGCAGAAGGATCAATAAAGAATTCAGCGAAGGCTGAAGGTGTGAAATATTATGACGGTTTAAAATTTCATAGAGTTATAGCGAATTTCATGATTCAAGGTGGATGTCCTCTAGGAACCGGATCTGGTGACCCAGGGTATAAGTTCCCTGATGAAATAGATACTTCCTTAAACCACGTAGGTCCCGGCATCCTTTCAATGGCTAATGCAGGCCCGGGTACAAATGGTTCTCAATTCTTCATAACCCATGTTCAAACGCCTTGGTTGGATGGAAAACATACTGTTTTTGGACATGTTGTACAAGGACAGGAAGTTGTTAATGCAATAGCACAAAATGATACCATGAAACAAGTGGTAATATTACGAAAAGGAAAAGATGCAGAAAACTTTGATGCTGCTAAAGTTTTTGAGGAAGAAAAAATAAATGTTGTAAAGCGTGCCGAAGAAAAAATTAAAGCGGAGCAGGCGGCACTTGAGAAAAGACTGAATGAAGAGTTTGCAGGACCTAATGTTATTAAAACACCAAGTGGCCTACGATATATAGTTATCAAAGAAGGAACAGGCGCAGCACCTGCAGGACCAACAGCAAGTGTTACCGTTCATTACACGGGAACTTTGTTGTCTAATGGGAAAAAGTTTGACAGCTCTGTTGACAGAGGCCAACCTGCAACTTTCGGTTTGAATCAGGTAATCAGTGGTTGGACAGAAGGCTTGCAAACCATGAAAGAAGGTGGTAAAACTAAGTTTATCATTCCGCCAAATTTGGGTTACGGGCAGAGAGAAATTCCTGGTGTTATTCCTGCAAACTCATGGTTGGTTTTTGAAGTTGAGTTGATAAAAGTGAACTAAAATTCAGTTTAAAATATTCAGAATATAAAAACCCTAACCTTAATGAGGTTGGGGTTTTTTGTTAGAAACAGTCAGCAATTTTAAGAAACTCCTCACCTTTTAAAGACGCTGACCCAATTAATCCTCCATCAACGTCTGCACAAGCGAAAAGTTCTTTTGCATTATTCGAATTACAACTTCCTCCGTAAAGTATAGGAATTTTATTTGCTGATTCAGATCCGTATATGCCAGATATTTCCTCTCTAATAAAGGCATGCATTTGCTGAGCTTCGACGGGCGATGCTGTAAGACCTGTTCCGATTGCCCATACCGGTTCGTACGCAAAAATTATTTTCAATAACTCATTTGAAGACAAACCCTCTAGCGATTTATAAAGCTGATTTTTTACAATTTCAAAATGTTGTGAACTCTTCCTCTGATCGAGGTTCTCACCAACGCATAAAACGGGATTAATTTCTGATTCAAGACACCGCTCTATTTTTTTTCTTATCGTTGAGTCTGCTTCCACAAATATTGTTCTTCTTTCCGAATGTCCAACAAGACAGTAATTTGCACCGCAACTTTTTATCATTTCAGCACTGATCTCACCTGTGTAAGCTCCCGAGTTATACTCCGAACAATTTTGCGACCCGACAAAAATATTTTCTTCTTTGGCTATTTTCACTACCTCTCTTATGTAAATTGAAGGAGGGAAAAAAATATAATTGATGTCTTTTTTTCGAATGTTCTGCGAAACTCCGTTTGCAAGATTAATTGCGGAATTTAAATCCAGATTCATTTTCCAGTTAGCTGCAAGTATTTTTTTTCTGATCATACTGATTTTAATTTAAACGTATTCGAGGATCAAGATAACTGTAAATTATGTCAACTATAAAATTTATGGTTACAAACATTATTGAAAAAAATAGTGTGGCACCCATTACAACCGGTAGATCTTTTTGTTCCAAGGCATCAAAAACTTTTAGACCTATTCCTTTCCAGTCGAAAATTTTCTCAACGAAGATTGCGCCAGCTATAAGTCCTGAGAACCAACCTGAAATTGCAGTTATAACAGGGTTAAGTGCATTTTTTAAAGCGTGTTTAAAAATTATTTTTGATAGAGAAAGTCCTTTTGCCTTTGCCGTTCTTATATAATCCATTTGCATTACTTCAAGCATAGAACTTCTGGTGAGTTGAACAATTAAAGCTAGAGGACGCAAACCTAAAGTGAGTGCAGGCAGAATTAAATTTTTAAGTGAAATATATTCCTCTCCAAAATCATCAGTCGGAAATAACGTTCCAACATGATTAAGATGTAATAGGTCTCTTAATAAAAAACCGAAAATCCACATAATGATTATACCAGTTACAAACGCTGGTAACGAAATGTTTAATGCGGTGAAAAATAAAATTCCTCGATCGAGCCAGCTGTCTTTTTTGAGTGCAGAAACTACACCGAGTGTTATTCCGATTATAGATGCAAAAAGTATTGCTGTAACAGCGAGTGTCATGGTCTCGGGCATAGTGCTTTTGATTTGAAACCATACTGTTTGATTTGAATCAAAATATGATTTTCTTAGATATGGCCACTTTATGACAATTGATCTGTTATTGCCAAGTTTAAAAATTTCAGTATAATTATACTTTGTGCTATCTAAAAATGATAAATTAAATTCGTCTTTTGTTTCATGTAAAGAAACAGGTGAAATATCATTAAGGTAATAAAAATATTGTTCTGTCAGGGGTAAATCAAATCCTATTTGCTTGTGTAATTTTTCAACCGCATCTTTTGATGCATGCTGACCTAAAATTATTATTGCCGGATCTCCTGGTAAAACAGAAAAAAGGAAAAATACAATGGTAACAACACCGAACAATACCAATAAACTATAGGCTGTTTTTTTTAATAAATACTTTATCATTCCAATTATTTGCAATGATAATGAAAAAAAATTCCTTTTTTTTCGTGTTTGATTTTAATTTAGAACTATTTGATGTGTTCTTTTTTCACATCATCAAATTTAGGGAAGCTGTTGTAGTGCCACTTTCTAATCATTTTGCATCCTTTGAACAGCATTAGACCTGGGTTTGACCTGATCATCATTTTTAGCTGTACATCATCTGAAATTAAAAAAGGAAAATTTGTTTTTGTTTCTTTTTTATATTTATCTATATCTTCCTGGTAATCGTGAGTAACCGCATAAAATTTCAAATTAGAATTTTTCGATGCCGAAAAAAAAGTATTAATGTTTTGAATTAACTTTTCGTTTTTTTCAGTTTCATTTAACTTGTTCATTACAAGTAGAAAATAAAGTTCATTACCATTTAATAAGCTGTCTGCTATATCATTCCCTGCTTCATTCTGAAAAGTGTAAGTGGTGATTTTTGCCGCATCTTCTTCTTTACTAATTAAAATTGGAGGATCTGCAGAAACATAAACCCAATTGGTATCTTTCCACGGAAGGTTATTACCATCGAATTTTTTTTCTTCTTTGGTAATTTTGTTTTTATAGGTAAATAGGCTTTTGTAAACAGGAGCCTTATAGTTTGGCCCATTCTGTCTTCCTTTGCAAACATCGGCACCGTTATAGAAAGGTAAAAAATCCCACACCGGTAAAAAATTATAACAAAAGAGTGGGAAGAAAAGTGAGGCAAATATTGTTGTAGCTGTTATAGCCCAGTTGTATTTTGATGATGAGAATAGCGGCTTAATATTTTCTTTTCCTGCGAAAAGAATTGCAATTGCAATTAAAAGAATGATATCTTTCCAGAAGGATTCCCATGGTGCAAGCTTAATAAAGTCTCCGAAGCACCCACAGCCGGTTACTTTGTTGTAACATGCAGAATAAAATGTCAGAAAGGTAAAAAATACAATTTGTGCAAGTAGCAACCATAGTGTTAACATTCTTTGCACACCAATTAATAACATGAAACCGAGTGCTACTTCTGAAATACAAATTACAACAGCGAGTGGCAACGAATGATCGTGAAAAAAATCACAACTTGAAATAAGAAAATTACCCGATTTATCGGGGTCAGAAATGTTGAACAATGAAGCAAAATCCGCTTTAAATACTTCGAAGTATTCTTGAAGTTTATATTTGAATCCTGATGGGTCATTCGCTTTTATAGTTCCACTGAATATAAAAAGTCCTCCTGTGGCAAACCTTACCAAGTGCGTAAGAAAAGGTATTTTTGCAATAAAATCTGATGAATTGATAATTAGGAGTAAACTGCCAATTATTAAAAATTTGTACTTCAACTCAAGGCATCCGGGGGTAATAAATAACAGAACTGATCCGAATATCAAAGTTGTAGCCAGTTTTAAAATTCTTTTTTTGTTGCTTTTTTCCATACTAAATTCAATTTTTTTCGTTTAACTTGATTAAAGCAAATACTGCATAATTCAGCATATCCATAAAATTTGCAGCCGTACCTTCGGAAATGATTGTCTTTCCCTTGTTATCCTCTATTTGTTTTATTCTTAGTATTTTCATTAATATTAAATCAGTTAAAGAACTAATACGCATGTCTCTCCAAGCCTCACCGTAGTCATGGTTTTTATTTTCCATTAAACTTTTTGTGATGTTAACTTTTTCATTGTAGCTATTTTCAATTTCGCTATAAGGAATCTCCATTCTGTTATCGTTAACCAGATCTTCTTGAATGAGAGCTATGATGCAATAATTTACAATTCCTATGTACTCTGAGTTAATATCCTCTCCTATTTTTTGTTCGCCTTTTTCTTCGATACTTCTAATCCGATTAGCTTTTATAAAGATCTGATCTGTTAGGGAGCTTGTTCTCAGAATTCTCCATGCAGTTCCATAGTCTTTCATTTTCTTTAAAAAAATATCTTTGCACTGCTGAATGGCCTGATCGTATTGAAGTTTGGTTTTATTCATATAAACAAATGAGTCCACAAGTTAATATTTTTCAAGAGAATTTTCATATTCGAGCAAACGGTAAAATTCTCGATTTGAACTCTCCAAAGGTAATGGGTATTTTAAATCTGACACCTGATTCTTTTTATGCTGGTAGTCGAATCAAAAACCATGCAAAACTTCTTAAGGAGGCAGAAAAAATGATTGATGGAGGCGCCTCAATACTTGATTTGGGTGCCGTTTCTACAAGGCCGGGAGCAGACCCGCTATCCGAGGATACTGAACTCAAAAGGTTGTTACCTGCATTAAAACTGGTACGGGCCACTTTTCCTGAAATTTGCATTTCCGTTGATACCTTTCGTTCTCAGGTTGCCTTGGCTTCTGCTGAATGTGGCGCTGATATAATCAATGATGTATTTGCAGGAAGCTTTGATGATAAAATGTTGAAAGTGGTAGCATCTACCAAATTACCCTACATTTTAATGCACATGAAAGGAATTCCATCTACAATGCAACTCAATCCTGAGTATAAAAATGTTATACGGGATGTAAATACTTTTTTTAGTAACAGGATTGCTGAGGCAGAGAAATGTGGTATAAAGCAAATTATCATTGATCCCGGTTTCGGATTTGGTAAATCCTTAACTGATAATTATGTACTTCTGAAAAATATGACTAAACTACTTCAATTAGGAAAACCTATACTGGTTGGGGTTTCGAGAAAGTCAATGATAAACAATGTATTAAATATAAAGCCGGATATTGCTTTGAATGGAACTACTGTTTTGAATTCTTTAGCACTTTTGAATGGAGCCGGTATCATTAGAGTTCATGATGTACAGGAGGCATTTGAAGTCGTTCAATTAATTAATTTTTATAAATCAGTTTGAATATTTATTTTTAGAAAATGTATTACACCCTTCTGAAAGTTTTTTTTCCTGATTTCAGCTGGTCTGATGGACTGGACGTTTTTCTTGTAGCAATTTTGCTTTATAACCTATATAATTTAGTAAAAGGAACTCCAGCCGTTAATATTTTAATTGGGATTGTTTTGGTTTATTTTGCGTGGATTTTAGTTCGTGCCTTTGAAATGAAGCTAGTGGGTTCCATATTGGGTAAATTCATTGATGTAGGGGTTATTGCAATCATAATTGTGTTTCAACAAGAGGTTAGGAGATTTTTGCTACTAATCGGTACAAGTGAAATAATAAACAAAAGTAAACCACTGCGCAGTATTTTTCGTGTGACTGAAAGAATGAAACAAGAATCTGAAATTAATACTGATGTTGAAGCTCTTGTTAATGCGTGTACAAATATGGGAGAACAAAAAACCGGAGCATTAATAATCATTTCTAGAAAATCAGACCTAAAATTTTACATTGCTTCAGGAGAAAAAATCGATGGTGCACTAACAGAAAGGATGCTTGAAAATATTTTTTTTAAGAATAGTCCTTTACACGATGGAGCAGTAATAATCAATGGAGACAAAATACTTGCTGCCCGCTGTGTTATGCCAGTTACTGAAAAAGAACAGTTTCCTGCGCATTACGGAATGCGTCACAGAGCAGCCGTTGGTATAACTGAAATTACGGATGCGGTTGCAGTGGTGGTTTCCGAGCAAACTGGCGCAATTTCAGTTGCTGTAAATGGACAAATTAGACCTAACCTTAATCCAGAAAGATTACGGTCAATTCTATCTAAAGAGCTTGAGTTGTAATCAAAGCACCTTTAATCCATTGACTTCTTGTTGAAGATCGTATACCCATAATGTATCAAGAAAGTAAAACTTTCCTTACCAGCTTCATAGTAATTTACAGATAAACTGATAGGTCCAATTGGTGTCTGATACACCAATGCACCCATTCCAATGAAATGCCTGTAAAGAAGTGGGTCGCTGTAATATGCTTTTCTGTCAGCATTTTCAAGAATTGAATTCAAAGGCTGAAAAACATATAGCTCTCCTCTTATTTGTAAGTTTTTTATAGGTTCAATAATCATTTTAACTCCTCCTGCAACATATTTGTGAGCGCGGTATTTTGTAAGAAATAAGGTTTTACTCTCTGGAGTTGGCATAAATGCCGGTGCGGTTAATATGCTGGAAACATAATTGTCAAAAAATCCCTGAGTATTAAATGCTGCTTCACCATAAAAACCTAATTTCACTCGGTTTATGGTTTTAAAATATACGTCTGCCACTGTTTTCACCTGTATCCATTGATGAAATTTGTTGGTAGTATCTTTTGTACTGGATGTTGATCCAGGATACAAGTACTCAAAACCATTCACAAATTTGGCCTTTACACCAAACATTTTGCCTGATGTTGCATATTGTTTTTTATTGAGGGTATTCATCTGATAGCTGATCCCGGTTTGAGTAAAGTCAAAAAAAGTTCGATCTGCAGTATCTTTAAGTGTGAAGTTTTTTACCTGATAGTAAATATTATTAAGTTCTCCTACGCTACCTCCAATTTCTATTTTTGCATTACGTCCTGCAGGAATGCCAAAATTTAATTCTGTAAATATGTCTCTTTGTTTTAGATATGGCGGAATTTCTAGGTTGTAAAATAGGTTACTGCTTCTGAAATAATCCCAAAAAGAATAATAACCTGATGCGTCAATATAAAACGGAGTCCTGGTACTGAAATCGAATTTTGATTTTAGCATTGCTGAGGTATTAAATTTTCCGAAATATGTATTTCCAATAAAGGATGCACCAAATTTGCCAAGGTAATTGTATTCAAGTCCCAAGAAACCTTCCGAGATCGGCCTATTGGAAAAATTGCCTCCAAGCTGAACTAAAATATTCTTTTCTTTTTTAACTGTAAGTGTTAAGCTATATTTTCCGCTCATTGGATTAAACCTTGCCACAGGGTAAATATATTTGATTCTTTTATCTTGCATAAACATGAAAAATCTTTTTTTAAATTCTCTGAATTTTAGTTTTCGGTCTTTTTTTAGAATTGAGTTCATTACAAATTTCGATTGGTTGTCCTTCAGACCCTCAACAATTATTTCTTCAAATTCTATTTCATCTTGTAAACGTCTGAAATCATTACGCTTTTTAGAAATATTTTCTAAATTAACATTTCTGTTCACTTTCAATTTTATTGAATCAATCACGCGCATGCAAGCAAAATATCCGCTATCAATTGCGGCCTTGGCATTACTGAAATCAAAAATTCCTCGGTCTGCTGATGGAATTACTATTAAGCCTGGTTTTCCATCCAGGTTAAATTCTGATTTGGTTGTCATCATATTTCTAATCTGTAGGTAAATATTTTCTTCGTTTGCAGATGCAGTGTTTTTGGTAACAGAACAACCAATTATCACATCAGGATTGAAGCAATTATTCATTGTAGATGCAGGGAAGTTATTGTATAGTCCTCCATCAAAAAGTAGTTTGCCATCAATTGTTATTGGTCTTAAGTAAAACGGATAGGCAATTGAGGCCCTTACTGAAGATGCAAGGTCTCCGCTTCCCAAAACTACGCTGTTATGGTTGCTGATGTCTGAAGCAAGGCAACGGAACGGTACGAACAGACTATCAAAATTATTTCTAGATCGAGCTGATGCCGGCAGAAAAATTTCCATAAGTTTAAAATCCAACGTTACAGAGTTTGTGAAATTTGTAGGTAAACTATTGATTAGGCTTGAGTCTAAATTCAAGCTATATTCAAACCATGAAGCATTATCATCTTTGCCTTTAAAAAAGTATGAATAATCCATGTTTTGTTCTCCTCTGTAAATCTTCAAGAAATCATCGGAAGTGAAAAATGCTTCTATCTCAGAAGGACTATATCCAGCGGCATAAAGTCCGCCAATCCAAGCACCTATTGATGTTCCTGTAACGTAATCTATTGGAATTCCTTCCTGTTCCAGTGCTTTTAAAAATCCAATATGAGCTAATCCGCTCGCACCACCCCCACTTAATACGATTCCAACCCTTTGAGCTCTTATTGTAGAATTATTACAAAAAAGAAAAAAGCAAATCAAAATCAATCGATAATAAATCAGCCCATTTTTGCTTTGAGTTAATGTTGTCATTTTTCCGATTGTAAAAATAATAAAAAGCTTATCTGTTGAATCATGTTCATTTTTTATCTTATTTCGCAAAAAATATTAATTAATTTTAGCTTTTGATTTTTTGAATGGAAGCAGTTAGGGATACGTTTTGTAATTACAATGGGCATCTGATCAGTATCTATGAGCCCATGGTTTCTTTTGCCAATAGAGCATTCAGGTATGGTGATGCATTATTCGAAACCATTCGTGTCATTAACGGAAGAATCATGTTTCTTCCGGATCATATGCGCAGAATAAAGTTAGGTATGGCAATGCTCAGGATGAATATTCCGAATGAGTTCAGTTCTGATTCTATTGCAAGATTGATTCACCAATTGATAAAGGTAAATGAAATCAATTCTGATGTACGTATCAGATTTACCGTATTCAGAAATGAGGGTGGATTTTACACACCTGTAAGTAACGACATAAGTTTTTTAATTGAAACCGAGGACCTCACCGAATCAGGTTACCAATTAAATGAAAATGGTTACACTGTGGAGGTTTACCACGAAATAAAAAAACCAAAGAATAAATTGGCATCACTAAAGAGTGGTAATGCTTTGATTTATGTTCTAGCGGGCATATATAAGAAAGATATAAAAATGGATGATGTTATATTGCTCAACGAGGATGGAAACATTTGCGAAAGTGTAAGCAGTAATATTTTCTTCGTTAAGAATGGTGCTTTGTATACGCCCTCGCTATCTGAGAGCTGTGTTGAAGGAGTTTTAAGGAAGCAAGTGCTTGAAATTGCACAGCAAAACCGCATTTTATGTTATGAAATAAACATTCCTCTAAATACAATGCTAAACTCCGATGAGATCTTCCTTACTAACGCAATACAAGGTGTAAGGTGGGTTGGTGAATACAAAACCAAGAATTATCAAAATAAAATGGCGATTTTTATGATTCAAAAATTAAATGAGCTTTCAAGCTGATTAATTTGTTTTGAGTTCAGACATTTGTTTTTCCAGTAAACCTAGTCCTTCTTCGAGCGTGTGAGGCTTGTATCCCAATAACTCCTTTGCTTTATCAATTATAAATCCTGTTACAGGAGGCCTTTTCGCGGGCTGTTTTATTGTATCTGATTTACTTCTGCTGATTAATTTTTGCTCTAGTCCCCAGAATTTGGCAATTCTCAGAGCCATATCGTAAATATTCATAAATTCCTCACCTGAAATATTGAAAATCCCTTGAGCTCTCTTTTTGGCAATTAATAAACATCCCGTTGCCAGATCTTCTGCTAGCGTTGGTGTTCTGTATTGATCATCTACCACATTTATTTTTTTTCCTTCTTCTAGCGATTTTTTTACCCATAAAACAATATTGCTTCTACTCATATTGGGTGTTACTCCATATACCAGAACGGTTCTGGCGATAGACCAAAAAATATCAGAGCTCATTAATATTTTTTCTGCCTCAAGCTTAGAATGTGCGTAAAAGGAAAGAGGATTGGGTTGGGCTTCTTCAGTTAAAGGTCCTTGTGTTCCGTCAAAAATAAAATCCGTTGATAAGTGAATAAAGTGAGGATTATAATTTTTATTATTATCTCTTATTTTTTGAATTGCTTCTATTAAAAATGCAATTGAATTTACATTCAGTGAAATACAGCCTTCCTTTTCAGTTTCACAAGCATCTACATTGGTCATTGCCGCAGTGTGAATGATGATATCGGGACAATATTTATTAATAAGAGAATCAATAGCGGACTTATTCGTTATATCAACATCTTCGTATATGTAATTCTCTCTGATAACACTTCTGTTTTTTCCTTTGGAAACAGCAATTAATGAAAATTCCGGATCAGATGCTATTAAATTAACCAGTTTTTGCCCCAGCAAACCATTAGATCCTGTAATAATTATTTTTTGTAACATGCTTTTTATTAATTTGCAATTCCAAATATAATAAGTATTAAGCCATGCTCGATAGTTTGTTACATGATTCCCTTTCACTAAGGTATCAGGTTGAAATATTTGATAAGCAATTCAGGAGTTTTTCAAAATACGTTGTCATTTCATTTTTTGATGATGCGCAAAAGAAAATTGAAGAATTTAAGTTTGGATTTATTACAAATGAGGAAATATTTCAAATGATTGACGAAGGAAAGGATGTTAATTTGAACGGTGCATTTGTAAAGAATTTTTCACTCATGGATTATCGGGTTGAAAAAGGAATGGATGATAGTGTTCCCGTAAAGTTGAATAACTTCTCAGCAAAAAAAGCTTTTTTTGAGGCAGATATTAAAACAGATTTTTCATTTGCTGAGTTCGTAGGTTCAAAAACTATATTTGAAGCTTGTATTTTTGGAAACGGTGGGGCGGATTTTAATAACTCAGATTTTGGAGAGGGTGATGCAATATTTAAGAAAGCAAAATTTGGCACTGGAAATATAAGTTTTCAGTTTGCAAAATTTGGTTCAGGAATAATTAATTATAACGGCGTATGTTTTGGAAATGGAAATGTAAATTTTGTAAGTACAGATTTCGGTAATGGAAACGTTGATTTTAAAAATACCTTGTGGGGTGATGGGACTGTTGATTTTAAGTTTGGTAAATTTTCGGATGGAGATATCACTTTTGAAAAGGCAAGTTTTGGTAATGGAAAAAAAGATTTTAAAAATCTGGAATTTGGTGGTGGAAAAATTGATTTTAAACGTGTTTCATTCAATGATGGAGATGTTTCTTTTAATGGTGTTGAGTTTGGCAAAGGTAAAGTGAGTTTCAGAAGCTCAAGCTTTGGGACCGGTGAAATTACCTTTGAAGAAACAGATTTTGGAGAAGGAGAAGTGCAGTTTGATCAGGTGGATTTTGGCGATGGTAAGGTCAGTTTTAATCAAGCCAGAGGACAAGATTTCTCTTTTACCGGTTGTCCGTTGAACGCTTATTTTGATTTTCGGTTCGCCAATTGTAACAAAGTGGACTTGTCTAATACCGTTGTTAGAGATATTCTGGATATGATGCCAAGTGATGAAAAAGTCCATATTAAATTAATGCAAATAAATGGGATGAGAATTTTAGGTAGGATTTTTATTGATTGGAAAAGAAATGATGTCCACAATTTAATTTATTTACAAAAAAACACCACCCTTGAGCAGAAAGCTGAGCAATTTAGGATTTTGAAAGAAAATTTCAGAAACAATGGACAGTATAACGATGAAGATTCCTGTTATTTAGAATTTAAACGTTGCGAAAGTAAGGCTCATTTAGAGGAAGCTAAAAACAAGGGAGGCTTAGAAACAATAAGCGGTTATGTAGTCTATTATTTTCAAACCTATGTATTTGATTTCATTGGTCGTTATGCAACAAATCCAATCAGGGTTTTATTTAATATGAGTTTAGCTTATTTAATTTTTAGTTTCATTTATTTTATTTTTAGTATTACTAATGGTTTAGAGAATTATGGGCATGTTGTTGCTGGTGGCGCTGAGTGTAAATATTTACATGATTTACCTTGGTATTCTGCTTTTGGTAATAGTATGTATTTTAGTGGTATAACTTTTATGACTGTAGGATATGGTGACTATTTTGCTGGAGGCGTTTTAAAACCAGTCGCGGTAGTAGAGGGCTTCACAGGCGTTTTTTTGATGAGTTATTTTACTGTTGCATTCGTTAGAAAAATTTTACGTTAAAAAGAAAACTTCACTAATCATAAATTAATTTTCATTGAAGGCGGTAAAGTTCATCATCAGTATTGTCGTTCCCTTGGCAATAGGTGGTATTTCCGGTATCGCTACCGCCGGTGAAATCAATGGCTGGTATTCTTCGTTGAACAAACCATCTTTTAATCCACCAAATTGGTTGTTTGGCCCTGTGTGGACGAGTTTGTATTTGTTCATGGGAATTTCCCTTTTCATGGTTTGGAAAGAAACTTCATCACGTCAAAGAAACAGCGCTTTATTAATATTTTGTATTCAATTGCTATTAAATTTTTTGTGGAGTTTTCTTTTTTTCTATTTTAAAAATATTGGGATTGCACTGATTGAAATATTTTTACTTTGGATCTTAATAATATTAATGATTCGAAGTTTTTATATTGTCAATAAAATTGCCGCATTGATGAATACTCCATACCTGTTGTGGGTAACCTTTGCGTCAATTCTCAACTTAGCTTATTTTATTTTGAATTAATATGATTCATAGGTGAATCAATCAAATTGAAGTTGACTGAAAACTTTATTTTCTTTTGTGTTTCCATCTTCGGTGGCTCCATAACCATATTTCGGGCATTTCAATAATATCTTTCTCCAGTCTTTTTGTATGTAACTCGGAGATTTCTCCATCGGATGTAATAGACGGGTCTGCCACCAATGTTTCTGCTGAAACTATATACCTTCCTCTAGAAATCATCTTAATGCTGATATATACAACGGGCAGATTTAATTTTTTTGAAATTTTTTCGGGACCAAAAAATACCGGCGTTTCCTGATTTAGAAATTTTGTCCAGTAAGCTCCTTCGGGGGGCGGAGTCTGATCGCTTGCAAAGGCAGTAACACAAATTTCGTTCCTATGTCTCAGCATCTCCCGCATCGTGTCTTTCATAGCAATCATTTTAGTTCCAAATCGTGTTCGCATTTTTGCAGCTAGTTCGTCAAATTTTTTGTTGTGCAGAGGATGATATATGATATAAAGTTGTTGGTTTAATGTAGCGCTGAAAGCATTTTGCGCCCACTCCCAGTTTCCCCAATGTCCCATCACGGTTATGATACTTTGTTTGTTTTTTGCGTACTGTTCAAAAATATCGATAGCACTCTGATCGAGTTTACACACATCACACATCTTTTCCCGAGAAATAGTTAAAAGCCTGAAAGTTTCAAGAATTAAACTACAAAGATATCGGTAGAATTTTTTCCTGATCTTATTTATTTCATCATCACTTTTTTCAGGAAAAGATTTTTTCAAATTATCTGTGACAACCTTTTTTCTGTAACCGAAAATATGGTAAACGAGCAAAAATAAAATGTCAGCAATGCCGTACAATAAAAAATCTGGCAAAACTGAGATAAGATAAAGTAAAGGGACAATTAAATAATATCCTACCGACTGCATGTTGGCTATAAGTGCTTCATTAGATATCTATACAGATCAGTCATGGCAATGATATCATCTTTGTGAACTTTTTCATCAGGGCTATGAACATGATTTTCCGGGGCTCCTATAAAAACCCAGTCCCATGGATTCTCTGCCATCTGAAGTTCTTTTGCATCGCTACCCCCTGAACCTTCCACTTCCAATTGAAATGGAATTGAAGATTGTTTTGCCAGTTCAATAATTCTATCAACGTATTTTCTCCTCGGAATCAAACTGTCCCTCATACTGATGGCAACGCCAGCTCCGTCTTTTACGCCTTCGGTTACCCAGGTTATATCAGAAATTATAGCCTGCTTTACTTTGTATTTTTTTTGAATGAATCTTTGCAAGAATGAAACTGTACCACCGCTATGCTCTTCATAACAGGTAAAGCAAATTATTCCGTTTTCAAGTGTCTCTGCAACTTTCAATGCATTGAAAACACCAAGCCTGTTATCCATATAACAACATTGTACGTGGTGCTTTGTTTCAATCCAGTTCGGTTTAAAAGTTAATGTTGTTCCTCTGTCAAGTTCTCTGTCCGCTTTGCAGGAAAGTTTTACTTCTCCTGTACTCTTGTTCTGTTTAACCTTTAAGGTGCAATTTATTTTTCCGTTGCTATCTTCACCAACAAGTTCAAAACCTTCCTTGGTTCTCGGCCCTCCTATTTTTACAAGTTCGTTATTGTATCGTACAGTAAAACCAATGCTGTCAATATGTGCAAATATTGCAGTTCTCGGTTTGCCAAAAACAAGAACAATACAATCCTGAAATTCATCTCCATGAAAAATTACAGGTTTCTTTTTCCAGTTTTTTTTATTTTCGTCAATATATTTTAAAATATATTCAGTAAGCGGGAATTCACTTCCGCTTGGGGCGTGAATCGCACAAAGTTTCTTTAAAAGGCTTAAGTCCATAATGAGCAATAAATTTACCTAAATTATTTTATTTAAAATAATGAATAATAGGATTTCCGATTGGGCTTATCTTTCTATATTGCAAAAAAATTTAAAAAATAAAGTAAAAGTTTTAATTTGAAATTTATTAATTCATGGTTAGAGTTTTTTTAACAGGAGCAGGTGGAATGCTTGGAAATTCTATTCTAAGAGAATTGCTGAAAAGAGATTTCATGGTAACTGCTTTGTATTTACCTAAAGAAAAAATTGCTGAAATAAAAAACAAAAATTTTTTTCCGGTGATTGGAAATATTTTGGATCCAACAAAGATGATCGAATTAACCGATGGGATTGACTTTATTATCAACGCAGCCGCTTCAACTTCTGTGTGGCCATCAAGGAATGAATTAACAAAAAGAATTAATATTGATGGAGTATTGAATCTAGTTTCAGCGGCAAAAAAAAATAACATAAAAAGATTTATTCATATTGGCACTGCCAACTCCTTTGCCCCGGGAAGCAAAGAAAACCCGGGAGTAGAAACAAATCCTTACGATGCTTGGAAGTTTAAGTTAGATTATATCGATAGTAAATATGAAATTCAAAAGATATTATTAAATGAACACAAGAATAATAATTTTCCAATTCTAATAATAAATCCGGGTTACATGATTGGGCCTTTTGATTATGGTCCTTCTTCAGGCAAAATGATTTTGAATTTATTCTTGAATAAAATTCCGGGCTATGTTGCCGGAGGTAAAAGTTTTGTTTGCTCTAAGGATGTTGCTTCCGCTGCCGTAAATGGACTTTCTATTGGAAGAATAGGAGAGTGTTACATCGCCGGTGGAGAGAATCTTTCCTATAAAGAATTTTTCATGAAAGTTAACGGAGTTCTTAACAGACCATTTAAACTTAAGCGCATTCCAAGCTTTTTCATTTTGACATACGGATTAATAAATACTGTTATTGCATACTTTACTCGTAAGGCTCCAGATTTAAGCTTCCCTTTAGCAAAAATTGGATTAGTTGAACAGTATTACAGCTCGGAAAAAATTCGTAGAGAATTACAAATGCCTAATACACCCATTGAAAAAGGTATTACGGAATGTATTGAGTGGTTTAAAGAAAATAAATATTGTTAGCAATTGCTAAGTTCAAGTTATAATTGCAATGTTTTCCTGTAGTACTTGGTTAGGTGTTAAGTAATTAAATTTTCTTGTTGGCCTGTTGTTTATTTTTTTATCTAACTTTTCTTCTCTTTTTTGATTAACAGCCAAAATTTGAATTAACGTTCAATAGATATAAATTATTACTAATACCTTATTTAATTTGTTAATTTCGTTCATCAAATAAATCCTATGCAACAATTGATAGAATGTGTACCTAATTTTTCTGAAGGCAGAGACTTAAACATCATCAAACAAATTACAGATGAAATTGAAACGATTGAAGGTGTTCGTTTGTTGAATGTTGATCCGGGAAAGGCAACCAACAGAACAGTTGTAACTTTTGTAGGTTCTCCTTCTTCAGTGATAGAAGCAGCTTTTCTCGCAATAAAAAAAGCAGGAGAGTTGATTGACATGTCCAAACACAAAGGTGAACACCCAAGAATGGGTGCAACAGATGTTTGCCCTTTAATTCCTATTAGTGGAATTTCAATGGAAGAAACTGCAAAATATGCTCAAGAATTAGCAAAGAAAGTAGGAGAGGAGTTGCACATTCCAATTTATTTATATGAATCAGCTCAGCAAAATAAATCTCGTTCAAATCTTTCCGTAATAAGAGCAGGAGAGTACGAAGGTTTTTTTAAAAAAATAAAGTTGCCTGAATGGAAACCTGATTTTGGTCCAGATGAATTTGATGCACAAAGAGGAGCTACTGTAATTGGTGCCAGAGACTTTTTGGTTGCATTTAATGTAAATTTAAACACTACTTCAACCAGACGAGCCAATTCCATTGCATTCGATGTGCGTGAGGCGGGTAGGGTAAAGCGAGAAGGTGATCCAATTACTGGAAAAGTTGTAAATGATGCAAATGGTAAAGCTGTTTCGATACCCGGTTCTTTAAAGTCGGTTAAAGCTATTGGTTGGTTCATTGAGGAGTATGGTGTTGCTCAGATTTCAATGAATCTTACTAACATTTCCGTAACTCCGGTACACATTGCGTTTGATGAGGTTTGCAAAAAATCAACTGAACGCGGAATTCGAGTTACAGGCTCTGAACTCGTAGGATTGATTCCTTTGCATGCAATGCTCGACGCCGGAAAATATTTCTTAAAGAAACAGCAACGTTCAACGGGAGTAAGCGAAAAAGAACTCATTAAGATAGCAATTAAATCCATGGGTTTAGATGAGTTGGGACCTTTCAAGCCTGAAGAGAAAATTATCGAGTATTTACTGAAAGATAAATCTGATTCTAAATTGATCAGTATGTCCCTATCAGATTTTGCCGATGAAACTGCAAGAGAAAGTCCTGCTCCTGGTGGTGGATCCATCTCTGCTTATCTGGGTTCATTAGGTGCCGCTCTCGCAACAATGGTTTCTAATTTATCCTCACATAAAAGAGGATGGGACAACAAATGGGAAGAGTTTTCTGAGTGGGCCGAAAAAGGGCAATATTACAACAGCGAGCTATTAAAAATGGTTGATAAAGATACAGCAGCGTTTAATAAAATAATGTCGGCCTTTTCAATGCCTAAATCCACAGATGAAGAAAAATCTTTAAGAACAAAATCAATTCAGGAGGCAACACGCTTTGCAATTGAGGTTCCGTTTCGCGTTATGCAACTGGCTAACGAAAGCATGCAAGTCATTAAGGCAATGGCTGAAATCGGTAATCCTAATTCCGTGTCAGACGCAGGTGTTGGTGCACTTTGCGTTCGTAGCGCTGTGATGGGTGCATATCTGAATGTTAAAATTAATTGTTCGGGCTACGAAGACAAAGATTTCGTGAAAGACATTTTAGAAAAAGGTGCTTCAATTGAAAAACAAACAATTGCACTTGAAACAGAAATTTTAAAAATAGTAAATGAAAAGATTGGTTGATTAATTAATTCACTTAGCCTAAATGGAATATTTAAAATTTTCTTTTTCTGTTGATCCGGTTATTCCGGGTAATGAGGTGCTTATTGCTTATTTAGGCGATATGGGTTTTGAAAGCTTTACTGAAAATGAAAAGGGTTTTGAGGCTTTCATTCAGAAAAATGATTTTAAAGACGAAATGCTTCCTGTGATCAATGAATTCGAAGGATTGTATTTTTCTATTGTAAGAGAAGATATTCCATCACAAAATTGGAATACTGAATGGGAAAAAAACTTTTCACCTGTTGAGGTAGAAGATAAAATTTTAATTCGTGCACCTTTTCATCCAAATTCTTTTAATTCAGCATTAGAAATCGTGATCATGCCCAAAATGTCTTTCGGTACAGGACACCATGACACTACTTGGCTAATGTGTCGTAATATTTTTCAATTGAAGTTATCCGGAAAATCTTTTTTAGATATGGGTTGTGGAACCGGGGTATTGGCAATTCTAGGTAAAAAACTTGGAGCCGAAAGAGTTCTTGGGGTAGATATTGATGATTGGAGTATTGAAAACGCTAAAGAAAACTGTGAAGTAAATGAGGTTAGTGAAATAGAAATTTTGAAAGGAGATTCATCACTTCTGTTAACAGAAAAGTTTGATGTGATTGCGGCCAATATCAACAGAAATGTACTTATGAATGATATCCCCCTTTATTCCTCGGTTTTGAATAATAGTGGAACCCTTCTTCTTAGTGGTTTTTTTGAAACCGATTTCACAAAACTGATTTCTCTTGCAGAAAATAACGGACTTGAACTTGTCAAAAGTGAATCAAGAAACAGTTGGGGTATTCTGATTTTACAGAAAAAGATTTAATTCCTGAAGTATTAATTTTAATTCTTCCACTTTTCTACTGTTCTCTTTTCTCTCGTAGGCATGAATTAAATTTCTCAACACTCTTTTAATAATATCAATATTACTGCAAGGTTTATAGTATTTTGCGTCAGGTTCAATTTGTTTTTCTTTCAGAAAATTATCTATTTCATTTTTCCCAAACAAGGCTCCGTTACTGAAAGGATTGATGTAAAACAATATTGATTCCGGAAGTCCATTATCATTGTAATTCACTAAGCTGCTCATGTCATCTGCGTATCCTAGTATGAAATGCATTGGTAAATCAATTCCATAAACAGGAATTCCCAACTCTTCGCAAATTAGCATATAAACTATGCTTAATGAAATGGGATTTCCGGTTTTTCTGTTCAATACATGATTCAGGTAAGAATTGTCTGGTGAATGGTAGTCATCTTTATTGGGCGTGAATACATGTAAATTATAAAGAATGTGGTTTACAATTTTTATTTTTTCAAGAGCGGTAAGCCCATCATTGATTTCAAGCCAAACGTCCTGCGTTATCTCACTCAATTGTTTTCTTATTTTTTCTTCATTAAGATTAGCGTTTGAATAACGTGAAATAATAATCATCCCATCCAACAAACTTTCACCACCTTCTTTAGCCCATGTCTTTAAATCTTTTGAAATATTTTCAAATTGAATGGTTGATATGATATTGCCAATTCTATGTTGAAGTACTTCATCAAAGCAGTCTTCCCACGCTTCCTCTAGATGAGGAATTATCTGATATCCATAAGTTAAAAATTTACCTTCAACGTGCTTGTAGATTCCCTCATCCGGATCTTCCAATAAGGTAATCATTGCGTTGAACTGCTGTTTGTCTAATGGAGTTGTTTGCATAAAGCTTGACTTTACACAAATTTACCTTCACAATAACCGGAGATTTTCCTCAATTCATTAAAAAATCAACAATCAGGCTGTTAATCTCTCTAAACAATCACTTATTAATAACTCGACACTATTAGAATAGTCTTTTGTAAACTCTTTTTTAATTCTGTTGGCAATGATTACGCAAACCGTCAGGCAATTGTGTCCTAGCAATGATCCAAGTCCGTATAAAGCAGAGGTTTCCATCTCAAAATTACTGATCCTTAGGTCATTGTATCTGAATGAGGTCAGTAATTCGTTTAAGTTGGGTTTTGAGGCATCCAGTCTCAATTGCCGTCCTTGTGGACCATAAAATCCTGGTGCGGTGGCTGTAATTCCATGATGATTACCTGATACGAAATTTTCAAATAATTTTTTGGACGCTGATACACAGTAGGGATAAGGTAAATTAACCGACCAATCTGTATGTTTAATGAACTCCTCAGAAATAATATTTTCGCAAACCCTTTCCCAACCGGAATAAAAATTTAATAAACCATCAAGGCCTAAACCATGAGATGAAACAACCAATCCGTTAACCGGTATATTCTCTTGTAATGAGCCTGAAGTTCCAAGTCTTATAATATTTAAAGAACGTTTAATTGATTTCTCTGTGCGGGTATGAGGATCAATATTAACCGCCGCGTCAAGCTCATTTAAAACAATATCTATGTTGTCAGTACCAATACCTGTTGAAAGTACCGTGATTCTTTTTCCATTAAATATTCCTGTGTGGGTTACAAACTCTCTGTGTTCAGTTTTAAATTCAATTTTAGAAAAGTGTTTCGAGATTTGCTGAACTCTTCCTTGATCACCTACCACAATTACATCATCCGCTATATTCTCGTCTTTTAGATTAATGTGATAAACTCTATTTTCATTAGTGAGAATCAATTCTGTTTCAGCAAAATATTTTTCTTTTTTCATGTTAATGTCGTTCTTTTGTAAAATGAAACTATCTTTGAATTGAAGTAAATTTAGTTTTTTTGGAACATAATATCGTTATACCTTTCGATTTTTCTAATTATTCAACTCAGGTTTTTCAATCAGTGAATGATTTAGTAAAAAGGATTAAGGCTAATATTCACCTGCTGCATGTAATTCCGGGTGATTCCGGTGAGGATAAAATTGTAAAAGCAAAGGAATTGCTTGAAAAGATTCCTGAAAAAACAAAAGTAAACGGAAATATTTATCTTTCAGTTTTAAAAGGTGAAATTGCAGAAAAAGTTTTGTCTTATGCTTCCGGACTGGTTAATCCCGTTATTTTTATTTCACATACATCGGGAAACTTCAGCACACCAAATTACACCGGGCCAAATGCTGAATCGATTATAGCTAATTCACCATATCCTGTCTTCTTACTTAAAAAAGGATTGGATTTCGTAAAAATCAATACCATATTACTCGTTGTTGATATAGAACAGGAAAATAGAATTAAATTAAATCATGCTGTTTTTTTAAGTAGATTTTTTAATAATGCATTGATTCGGTTGTTGCATGTAGATTATGATCTGGAAACAAGAAAAGTAAAAAAACTTACTGGTCGTTTGGAGCACTTAAGATCTTTTTTCTTAAGAAAAAATATTGGTTGTTATGGCGAAATAGTCAGTGCCTCATCAAAGGATCGTGATTCAAAAAGTAAAGTTGCCGTTGAATACGCCGAACAGTCAGGTGCAGAATTGATGCTAATTGCAACTAATGATGAAAAAGCAATTGCCAATTTTAGAATTTCGGATCATGCTTATTATATCATTTCTAATTTCAGAAATAATATTTTTTCGATCACACCATTTGTTTCTGGAGCGGGAAAGTTGGTAGAGAAATAAATTTTTTAATGAATCTACTTATAATAGATAATTACGATTCATTTACGTACAATCTGTATCACCTTGTTCAAGTAGCATCACCTATTGATACGTCAATTGAGGTTCATCAGAATAATAAAATTGATTTAAAAAAAATAAGTGAATTTGATAAGATAATATTATCACCAGGACCCGGTCTTCCGAAAGATGCCGGAATTACTAATGAAGTGATCTGTGAATTTCACCAAAGCAAAAGCATCTTTGGAGTATGTTTGGGTTTTCAGGCTATTGGTGAGTTTTTTGGAGTTAAACTAAAAAATTTAGATAATGTATTTCACGGTGTTTCAACTGAAATTACCATAAATGAGTCTTCAGGATTATTTTCAGGGTTACCAAAAAAAATTCTAGTGGGAAGATACCACAGCTGGGCATGGGATACTACTTGTATTCCCGAAGAAATTCAAATCACATCAACATCCGATGATGGAAATATAATGTCAGCACGACACAAATATTTTGATGTTTCAGGTGTGCAATTTCATCCCGAGTCTATTCTTTCTCATTTTGGAAGAGAAATCCTTTATAACTGGGTAAATACAAATAGCGGATAAATTATACTAGTAATAAACCTGTCTTCTAACTTCTGCAAGTTGTTTTGAAAATCTCAAAACTTGTCTGGTATAACCATATTCATTATCATACCATACATATAACACAATGTTCTTTTTATCAGAAGAAATTATTGTTGCCTGACTATCAAATACCGAAGGGCAAGGGTTTCCTATTACATCAGTTGAAACAAGTTCGTTGCTGAATGCATACTGAATTTGTTCTACCAACTGCCCTTCAAGTGCATATTTTTTAATGATATCATTAACTGTGTCTTTGGTAACTTCTTTATTGATGGTTATATTTAGAATTGCAAGAGATACGTTTGGCGTTGGTACTCTCACAGAATTTGCAGTAAATTTTCCGGATAGCTGAGGAAGTACTTTTTTAAGGGCGCTTTCAGCCCCAGTTTCTGTAATTACCATGTTTAGCGCCGCTGATCTGCCTCTTCTGTACTTTTTATGATAATTGTCTAGCAAATTCTGATCGTTAGTGTAAGAGTGAACCGTTTCAATGTGACCTCTTACAACTCCGAATTCTTTATCCACTATGTAAAGTATTGGCATAATGGCGTTGGTGGTGCAAGATGCCGCTGAAAAAATTTGTTCGTTGACTGCTTCAACTGTTTCGTGGTTCACACCAAAAACAACATTTGGTATATCTCCCTTTGCTGGCGCAGTTAATAGCACCTTTGAAATACCTTTCGCGTTAAGATGGCGACCAAGACCATCTCTATCTCTCCATGCTCCTGTATTGTCAATCAATAATGCGCTGTTGATTCCGTATTGAGTGTAATCAACTGATTCAGGCTTGTCTGCGTGAATCATGTGAACAGTATGTCCATTAATTATCAGAGCTTTATTTTCTAAATCAGCAATTACAGTTCCGGGGAAAGGGCCGTGCACTGAATCATTTCTTAATAAATCTGCACGCTTTACTATTTCTTCATCACTGTTACCTCTTGTTACAATAGCCTTTAATCTAAGTTGTTGTCCTTTTCCTGCTTGGGTAATCAATTCTCTTGCGGCTAATCTTCCTATTCTTCCGAACCCAAACAAAACTACATCCTTTCCGTTTATATTATCTGATTTTCCAATGAAATCAATCAATTTTGCATTTATGAATTCTGATGAGTTTTTATAATTTCCTTTTTCATTGAACCATTCATAAGCAAGCTTTCCTATATCCAATTTGGAAGGGCATATTTGTAAGTTATAAATTATTTGCGCAAGCTCTGCTGTGTCTGATGTGCTGATTGGTTTTTTTACAATATCCTTAGCGTACTGATGCAGGTTCATGACCTCACTGACACTTCTGTCAACTAGCTGATTCCTAAAAAGTACAAGTTCAATTGATTTTTCAAACCATAACTTTCCTGTTATGTTTATTAAATCTAATGCTGATTTCTCTTGTTTAATCCAGTTTTCAAGTTCATTTTGGTAATTAGATTCCAAGTTTTGTTTAGTTGCGGTGAGGGACATGGTTTATAAAATTTTTGGTCTTCAAAATTAAAAATTAAACCCCCTTTGGAGTAGCTTGTTTTTTTAAAGAATTAAAAAAATCTAAAAACATTTCAACATTTTCGATTATAAATAAAAAACCCCGTCTTTTAAACGAGGTTTTAAAAATCTTATTTCGGAAACATCATCCTAGGTATGATTTTAAAAGCTTACTTCTTGAGCTGTGTCTCAATCTTCTTATAGCTTTTTCTTTAATTTGTCTAACACGCTCACGCGTTAAATCAAATTTAGCACCTATTTCTTCAAGGGTTAAACCATGGGTCACACCTATGCCGAAGAACAATTTTACTACATCTCTTTCTCTTTCAGTAAGTGTACTTAATGCACGGTCGATCTCTCTGCTCAATGATTCATTCATCAAGCCAATGTCAGCTCTAGGTGAATCTCCGTTTACTAAAACATCAAGCAATGTACTTTCTTCTCCGTTAGCGAAAGGCGCATCCATAGAAACATGTCTTCCGCTAACTTTCATTGTGTCAGCAACCTTGTCTATTGGGAGGTCTAAAATCTCAGATAATTCTTCCGCACTTGGTTCTCTCTCAAATTCCTGTTCAAGTTTACTGAAAGCTTTATTGATCTTATTAAGCGAGCCAACTTGATTTAGTGGTAATCTTACAATACGGGATTGCTCAGCCAATGCTTGTAGAATACTCTGACGTATCCACCAAACAGCGTAAGAAATAAATTTAAATCCTCTTGTTTCATCAAATCTGCGAGCCGCCTTAATCAATCCAAGATTTCCCTCATTTATCAAATCAGGTAAACTAAGTCCTTGATTTTGATATTGTTTGGAAACGGAAACCACGAACCTTAGATTCGCCTTCGTAAGTTTTTCAAGTGCCCATTGATCCCCTTCTTTTATTCTTTTTGCTAGCGCAACCTCTTCCTCCGCAGTTATAAGTTCCTCTCTTCCAATTTCCTGAAGGTATTTGTCAAGAGATGCGCTTTCCCTGTTTGTTATTGATTTTGTTATTTTTAATTGCCTCATTGTTGATTTTTTTACTCAAATTTTACTTTTACAAAATTAACCTAATACATTATTATTACAAAACTTAAAAAACTATTTATTATCTCTTAACGTGTTTAATCGCAGTATATTACAGATTTTTAAAAAAATAATTATTAACAAACTATTTAAAGCCCCACTCCATAATAAAAAGTTTTGCCAGGAGCATTTGGATAAATACCCTGAATTAATGTGCCGCCACTTTTACTTTTTAGAGCAGAGTTAAGATCATCCATTGACTTAATTAACTTATTATCAATTGATGTTATTATAAAACCTTCTCTTATACCAGCGGCAGCAAGTTTGCCGGCGTTTAGTTGGTTAATTTTAACCCCTCCTTTAATTTTCAGGTCCTTACATTCTTCAGGTGTGCAATTTTCGAACATTGCGCCTAGCTCATTCACTTGTCCTCCCTCACTTTCATTTTCCCTCCTGAAAACTCCCGTAGTGCCTTCCTTATTTTTGAGAACGGTTTTAAAATCAATTGTTTTACCATCTCTGTTGATGGTTACAGAAACTTTATCCCCCGGCCTGTATTTACTTATTTGCTCCTGAAGCTCTGCAACATTTTTTACACTAACGTCGTTTACTTTTGTGATGATATCTCCTTTTCTAATTCCTGCATCTTCAGCGGCACCCCCATCAGTTAATCCATTAACATACACTCCATTCAATATTTTTATTCCCTGTTTTTCGGCAAAAGCCGCATCAATATCTTTAATACTTACCCCAATAAATGCCCTTTGTGGGGCACCAAACTCAACCAAATCAGCAACTATTTTTTTAACTATGTTAACAGGGATTGCAAACGAATACCCTGCGTAGGAACCGGTATTTGAAGCAATAGCAGAGTTAATTCCTATCAGCTCTCCATCTGCGTTAACAAGTGCACCACCACTATTTCCAGGGTTAACTGCTGCGTCTGTTTGAATAAATGACTCAATCGGAAACATTCCTTGTGAGGGATTGTTCTCTAAAATATTTATGTTTCTTCCTTTTGCACTAACAATCCCCGCTGTAACTGTAGATGTCAGGTTGAATGGATTTCCAACGGCTAAAACCCACTCACCAACTTTCACATTATCGCTGTTGCCGTATGAAATAGCCGGAAGGTCTTTACCTTTAATTTTAATCAAGGCTAGGTCGGTGGTAGGATCTTTACCTATAATTTCACCTTCGTATGATCGTTTATCATTGAGAATTACGTCAATTTTCTCTGCACCGTCAATTACGTGATTGTTAGTTACAATATAACCATCTTCACTTATTATAACCCCAGATCCGCTACCTTGTTGGAGTTGAGGTTTCCTATTTCCGTAGAGAAATTGATAAAAAGGATCGTTACTCATACCACTTTTTTCTTGGGTTAGAGTTTTTATATGCACAACCGAGTTAACAGTTGATTCTGCCGCTTTTACGAAATTAGCTGTGCCCTCCGGTATAACATAATTACCAGTTTGTATTACTTTGGATGAACTTAAAGGGTTAATAAGTTTGGATCTGGAGGAGTCATCTTCAAATATCTTTTCAATAACGAGGGTACTAGCTCCCCCTAAAACCGCAATTAGAAATATTCCAAAAGTTTTCTTCATGTTTTTTTGATTTTGTCGATTCTTTTAACGCAAAATTTAATCCAAAGTTGCCCTAGTTAACATTGCTTAACAGCACAATCTTTTAAAAACTTTAAATCCTGATTTTAAGAAACAATTGTTAGAAAAATAAATAATTAATTTCTTTTTTAATATGATTCAGTCATAATTTTGAAATGACAAATTTTCTTTATTATGTCAAAATTACAATCTAAAGGTGCTTTTTTGTTGGCGGGATTACTTATTGGCTTACTATCCGGCTTTGTTTACTTTTATTTTTTTCAGAGCAGTAGTACTATTGATAAAAAAAATGATGCTGATTCTAAACCAAAAATCAATCAACAAGTAGTGATAAGTAAAAAAGATTCATCTGATAAATTAACCAGTAAAAACAATAAAGATCTAACAAGGGAGTATTTCAAACAAAGTGATAACGAATCCTTCTCAAATATTAATTCTTCTCTTGATCTAGATGGCTCAGAAGAAATAAGTTTATTAAAGGAAGAATTGATTTCAGTAAAAAATATAAGAGTTAAATGTCAGGTTATTAATACAAAGAATAAGTCAGACTCTTTTTTGTCTGAAGTATCTAATATTTATGAACCTAAGGGAGATTTTATGATGATAGAATTCTGGAAAACGCCTCTCAACTCTAAAGGGTACAAAATGTCTAGAAATAAGTTGTTGCTATATGGTACATTTCCCGATGATTTAGATGTTATTAAATTAGATGATAATCTTTATCTGAAGAATAGTAAAAGTGCTTTTAGGTTAGAATATTCAAATGAATTCAAGAAAATGGAATCTGTAACAGAAAAGTCCATTCTTGCGCGTCTGAATTAAATAATAAAATGTTGCTTATTTTTTCAAAATATCAGGGAGCTGGTAATGACTTCGTCTTAAGGAATTGCTTCAATAGCAAGGTTGAGTTAAGTCAACAACAAATAGCACATATTTGTGATAGGAGATTTGGAGTGGGTGCTGATGGATATATTGAGATACATCCTTCATCTGATTTTAATTTCGAAATGAGATATTATAATGCTGATGGAAATTTAGGATCTATGTGCGGGAATGGTGCTCGTTGTGCTGTTGCGTTCGCAAAACAAGAGGGCATAATTGTTAATGAAATTGAATTTATTGCATATGATGGTAAACATAAGGCGCGGATTATTGATAATAACCGAATTGAAATTTCCATTAAAGATGTAGATCATATTTTTGAAGGGAATAACTTTTATTTCATGAACACGGGCTCACCTCACTATATACGTTTTGTTTCAGATCTTGAAAGTTTTGATGTTTCAAATGAGGGCGAAAAAATCCGTCGCAGTAAGGATTATTCGCCTGACGGAACAAACGTCAATTTTGCAGAGTTAAAAGGAGATCAGGTTCATGTTAGAACTTATGAAAGAGGTGTTGAAAATGAAACACTTTCTTGCGGAACCGGAGTAACGGCTGTAGCACTTGCAGTTATGCTTAAAATGAACGATGTTAATGACTCAACTGTAAAGGTTCAAACTAAAGGAGGTGAACTTTTGGTAAAGGCTCATAAAAATTCCGATAATACTTTTAATTCAATTTTCCTTGAAGGTCCGGCAAGTTTTGTATTTTCAGGTCAAATAGATTTGTCGTGAAATGAAATCCATTAAAATAAATGGTCCACTTGAGAAAACTCAATTATCAGGAAATTTATTTTTAGTAGTGCACAACCCACACAGCATGCCCCCTCACATTGGATTAATGCATGATGGATTTTATTTTTCTCTTAAAATTAATGGTAAGGATTTGCATGTTCCTTCAGATATTATTTTAAAAAATTCATCAAAAAAAAATAAACCTTTGCTTTTTTTTAAGTTAAAAAATTCTGACAATTTATCATCGACGGAAATTAAATCTATAATTTCTAATTGCTTCAATAAATATGAAAAGGTATCTCCGTTAGGTCCATCTTGTATTTTTCCTTTGTTAGATTTTATTTGTGAGTTATACAAAATAAGTTTAGACAAGGTTGATTTTTTTTATCAATTGATTCCTTTACTCAAAAACCTTGAGATTTTAGTGGGGGTATTCCTATATGGAAAATCTAAGGTTATAAAAAATCATGAATATCAATTATTGATTTATGATAGTTCGGAGTTGAAATCTGCTCTAACTGTTTTATCAAATTAAATATACCTTGAAACTGAAAGGCAATAAAATATTTTTGAGATTTTCACAAATATCAGACTCTGAAAAGATTCTATTTTGGGAAAATCAGTTGCAGGAAGGGTTCATTAATGTCAATATTGAAAAATATTCAATGGATGAAATTAAAAACTGGATTTTACAGCTCCAAAACGATATTTTTTCCGAGAAACAACTGAGGTTCATAATTATTCATCAAGTGTCCGAAGGTATTATTGGTTCAATAGATTTATTCGAATACGACTCAAAATCAAATTCTGCGGGAGTGGGTATTATAATTGAAGAACAATTCAGGCAGCAAGGTCATGCCTTCGATGCTTTATCTACCTTGCTAAAATATTCTTTTAATACATTGAGATTAAATAATCTTTGGTGTTACATTGTGGCAGAAAATTATAATAGCATTAAACTTTTCCTGAAATGTGGATTTAAAATTGAAAAGCAAGAATTTAATCAGAATTTTAAAAGGGAAGTGTTATTTTTACGAATTAAAAATCCGAATGAGGATTAGTAACTCAAGAAACAATCTTTACTTTATAATTCTTTTATTTTTTATTTTTTTTCTTTCCGGTTGTTCTGAAAAATCTGTGAAAAATGAAAATACGGTGGTTACAGATACAAATGTTTATCTCAATCATTCTGATTCTGCTCGCTATGTAGGAAAAGCCGTTTGTGCCGGATGTCATAAGGATATTTATGAATCTTTTTTACAGACAGGAATGGGCAGTTCAATTGACAAAGCAACCCATTCAAAATCTTCTGCAGAATTTATTAATTCAAAAATTTACGATTCTTATTCAGATTTTCATTACCACGCTTTCTGGAAAAACGATAGTATGTTCATTAGAGAGTTTCGTTTAAAAGGTAAGGATACTATTTTTAAAAGAACAGAGAAAATTGATTTTATTATTGGTTCCGGACACCACACCAACTCGCATCTTCAATTTGTAAATGGTTATGTAAATCAAGCCCCGATGACTTATTATACTCAGCAGCGAAAATGGGATTTGCCGCCTGGATTTGAAGAAGGGCACAATTCAAGGTTTTCGAGGCCTATAGGATTAGAATGTATGAGTTGTCATAATGCTTATCCCGAATTTGTGTTAGGAAGTGAAAATAAATTTTCACAGGTGCCTTCAGGAATTGACTGCGAAAGATGTCATGGCCCCGGCTCAATTCACGTAAATCAAAAAAGAAATGGTTTACTCGTTGATACTGCAAAACAAATTGATTACAGTATTGTAAACCCTGCAAAATTGCCAATAGAGAGGCAATTCGATATTTGCATGAGATGTCATCTTCAGGGTAACGCCATCCTTTCTGAAGGAAAGTCATGGTATGATTTTAAACCAGGCATGAAACTGAGCGAATACGTCAATGTTTTTTTGCCAAGGTATAAAAACGCGGATGAGGAATTTATTATGGCCTCACATGCAGACAGATTAAGACAAAGTAAATGTTTTTTATATTCATTAGATAAAGTTGAAAAAAACAAGAAATCACTAAAACCCTATAAAGAAGCGCTTACATGCGTTTCATGTCACAATCCTCATGTTAGTGTGAGAGGTTCAAAAAATGATATGTTTAACAAGGTTTGCAATAGTTGTCACAACACAGAAAAGAAAAAGATTTGCTCATTAAGTAAATCAGAGTTGGAAAAGAATAAATCTAATTGTATCTCTTGTCACATGCCATCCAGCGGTAGTATTGATATACCACATGTTACCATACATGATCATTACATAAGAAAACCTATTACCAAGAATGAAATTAAATCAATTAAAGAATTTGTAGGGCTTTTTGCAGTGAACAATAAAATTCCGGATTCCTTAACTAGAGCTCAAGCATACGTGAATCAATTTGAAAAGTTTGAAAGAAAAGCCATTTATTTAGATTCGGCTGATAGATTTATGCCTAAAAATTATTTGAATAACGAACGAGGTTTGTCTACAAAAATTCAGATACTTTTTAATAGGGAACGCTTTAAAGAAATTATTGATATTTCAAATAAAGTAGGAATTTCAAAATTGATTGAGAATTATTTTTCCAAAAAAACTATAACAAATAATAATGCTTGGGATAATTATCGGGTAGGTGAGGCATATATGAGGCAAAATAATATAAAGGTTGCAATAAAGTTTTATTCTAAAGCATGTGAACTTGCACCACATCATTCAGATTTTAAAATGAAATACGGTGTAGCACTTCAATATTCCAGAAGAACAGGAGAGGCTAGGAAAGTTTTCACAGCAGCACTTATCGAAAACCCTAGATTATCATCAGCGTGGGTAAACTTAGGTTATCTGGATGCATCAGAAGGCAATTTCATTCAGGCCGAAAATAATTATTTGTCGGCATTAAAATATGATCCTGATAATATACAGGCATTAATTAATTTAGGTTCAATGTACATTTATCAAAATAAATATGAAAAAGGAGCAGGTTTGATTTTAGATGCGCTAAATTTGGATAAAGATAAACCACAGGCAATTGAATTATTTTATTTTGCTTTAGATAAAATTATACAGCAGAAAAACAGTACCGTTACCAATAAACTTATTATCCGATACAAAAAGCTTTTCCCAAGTGATAATAGAGTAAGCCGTTTAGCAATTAAAAGAAATTCCTGATATTAGCGACATTCAAAAATTCTATATTTTGACTTTTATTTTTTAAATATATTTCATCAAATTAATGGCAAAAAAAGGAAATAGATCGAGATTAAAGTTCGTGGTATTGATATTTTTAATTTTACTTTCAGCCGCGGCATTATTTTACACTTGGGATTATATTTTTAAAAGCAATACCCATTTGGAAGGTAAAAATTTTTATTACCTAAAAATACCAAAGAACACAGATTACGACGGCTTAAAGAAAATTATTACCTCCTCAGGTGTAATAAAAGATATTAAATCTTTTGAGTGGTATGCACAAAAAATGAATCTTGAAAAAAACATTCATGCAGGTAGGTACAGAATAAATGCCGGTATGAGCAATCGTCAGATTGTGAAAATGATAAAAAATGGTAATGAAGAAAGGGTAGAAATTTCTATCAATTACACAACAAGAACCAAACAACATTTAGTTGAGAAGCTTACTTCAAAGTTTAATGTAAATAAAGAAAGATTAATTGACTTTCTGAATGACGAAGGCTCAATTGAAAGAAATTATGGTTTAAATAAAAACACACTTATGTTATTGGTTAGGCCCGGAAAGTATTCGCTGTCTTGGTCAATAGACGAGAAAGATTTTTTCGATCTCATGAAAAAGGAGTTTGATCAATTCTGGACAGCTGATAAATTAAAAAAATTAAAGAATACAGGTCTATCCAGGGAAGAGGCTATGATCATGGCATCAATAATTGAGTGGGAATCAAATATTCCAACCGAACAATGTAAGATCGCCGGAGTTTACCTGAATCGAATAAAAAAAAACATGTTGTTACAGGCAGACCCCACGGTTATTTTCGCACTGAATGATTTTACCATTAAAAGAGTTTCATTTGCTGACCTGAAATATGATTCACCCTTCAATACTTACAAATACAAAGGTTTACCTCCTGGACCAATTGGCTTCCCTCAAGATAAATCAATACTATCAGTTCTGAATTATTATCCAAGTGAGTATTTGTTTTTTTGTGCCAAACCTGAACTGAACGGCTATTCAAATTTTTCAAAGACAATTGAGGAACATGAAGCTTTTGCAAAAGCCTATAGGCTTTCACTCAATAAGCGTGGAATTCACCGTTAATCAGATTTGATTTGTTTGAAATTGAAGTCGACTTAAGCTTCTATAAAGGCCTTCTTTATTATTTAGCAGAGACTCGTGTGTTCCTGATTCAACAACAACCCCTTTGTCTAAAACAATTATAAGATCAGAATTTTTTATAGTAGATAACCTATGTGCAATCACTATTGAGGTTCTACCTTCCATTAATTTATCCAAAGCATCCTGAACCAATCTTTCTGACTCAGAGTCCAGTGAGGAAGTAGCTTCGTCTAAAATAAGTATTGATGGGTCTTTAAGAACTGCACGTGCAATCGCAATTCTTTGCTTTTGTCCTCCTGAAAGTTGTATTCCTCTATCCCCAACCAAAGTATCAAATTTATTTGGGAAACTTTCAATGAATGAAAGTGCGTTTGCTTTGCTGGCAGCTTCTTTTATCTCTTCAAAACTAGCCCCCGGATTACCATATTCAATATTATCTTTAATTGAACCATCAAAAAGTAAAACATCTTGCGGAACTATTGCCATATTATTTCTTAATTCTGAAATTGAATAGGACTTATTGTTTTTTTCGTCAATCAGAATTTCTCCTTCATTACAATCGTAAAATCTTAAAATTAAATTTGCCAGTGTTGATTTTCCCGATCCACTTGGCCCGACAATAGCTACAGATTTACCCTTTTCAGCGCTGAATGAAATGTTATTAAGCACCTGAAAATTGTCACGACTTGGGTAAGAAAAGAATACGTTTCTGAATTCAATTTTTCCTGAAATTTTTTTGAAATTTTTCTTTTCATAGGTAATTTCCTCGCCAGTCATATCCATCAACTCAAACACTCTTTCTGTTGCACCAAGCGCTCTTTGCACTGAAGCTATTTGTTCGGGTAAACCGCCTATACTCGCAACCACAAACATTGAAATCATTAAAAATTTACCCAATGAGTAGGAATCAATTTGGCCTTCAATTTTCAATAAAAATAAACTCCAGATTACAAATATGATTCCGCCAAACAGACAGGTAATAATAAAAGTGAAGAAAAATCCTCTGAGCATTCCGTATTTATAGGCGAATTTTTTAATCTCTCCGGTTATTTTTTTGTATTTGGTGATTTCGTGTCCTTCGTTGGTAAAAGATTTTACATTGGATATTCCACTTAAAGCTTCACCAACTATAATATTTGAAGCAGCTATTTTGTCTTGAAGTTCTTTCGAAAATTTCCTGATTCTCCTTGCGAAAAATACCGTTACTATTGCAACAGGAGGTAGAATAATTAAAAATTTTATCGCTATGATCCATTTACCGTAAAAAAATAGAGCTGTGATCCCACCAACTATAATCACGCTTTGTCTAATCAGTTCAGCGAGGTTAATGGTAAATGCTTCCCCTATCATATTAATATCAGAGCTCACTCTGCTGTTCAATTCTGCTGAATGACTTTTTGAATAAAAAGACATAGGTAATTTGATCAGTTTTTCAAAGAGTGTGTTTCTAATTCCAAACAACATATTTTCTGCAACCTGTGTAAACATATATACCCTTCCGAAAGAAAATACACCTTGAATTGCCAATATTGAAACAAGGTAAATAAGAAGCTGAATCATTTCTGTTCTTGCCTTTTCAATGTTCATTTGGTCATCACCGAAAAGTCCGATTAACTCTCCACTTTTTATTGGAAATGCCACAGCTACTGTAGCAGTTCCGGCAAGAAAAAACAATCCTGCGGCAAATTTCCATTTGGGGTTGATGAATGAAAATAATTTTAGGGCCTTTTTTAGGTTCTTGAAGGTCAAGCTTACTTTTGGCATTTCCTCTTCTGAATTAGCTCTCAATCTACCTTTTTTACCCATCTTTTTTTTGCAAATTTAAGTTTAAAAAACTCGAATAAAATTTATTTTTTGGCGAAATGAAATAATTTTTTACATTTGCATCCTTGTTAAAGATTTATTTGCTGCGTCATGAAAAGAACATTTCAACCCTCACAAAGAAAAAGAAGAAACAAACACGGTTTCCGTAAGAGAATGTCTACTCCCAATGGAAGAAGGGTTTTGGCCGCACGTCGTAAAAGAGGAAGAAAGGCTTTGACAGTTTCTTCAGCAAAGTTGCACAAACGTTAACATCCAGTTTTAAATAGACTTATTTACTTATTCTGTTTGAATAACCATTTATCATTTAGAATGATTGAGGTTATTTCACACCAATAAATAACTTATCAAATTCTTTTTAACATTTTTATTAAAATAATTTGATTTCAATCAGTATTTTACTATCTTCGTAGCTTAGTCCGAATGTGTTTTGTATTATAAATTTCAAAACGAATGAAAATGAACAAAAAATTATCTAAGTTTTTTGCGTCCTCATTGTTGGTTTGTGGAATCCTATCCGCTCAGCAAGATCCGCAATTTACCCAATTCATGCACTCCCGACTCATTTATAATCCAGCTTATGCCGGTACCAACCAAAGTATATGTTTCAATACTTTGTACAGGCAGCAATGGGTTTCATTTCCCGGAGCGCCAAAAACATTGGTTTTTAGTTTTGATATGTATTCTCAGGCTCTCGGTGGCATTGGATTTGGACTTAATTTTATGAATGACCAAATTGGCGCAGATAAAACCATGTATGTTAGAGGAGCTTTTGCCAAGCATTTTGCTTTAGGAGGAGATGGTAATGGTATTCTATCTTTAGGTTTTGACGGAGGTGTTTTGCAAAAGCAAATTAATGGAAATTGGGTAGCACCACAAACATTGATTGATCCATCAATACCTAATAATCCGCAAGGAGTAGGTGGAACAGGGGCTCCGAATTTAAACAAACTCGTACCTGATGTTGGCTTCGGTGTTTATTATACAATTCCAAATAAGATGTATTTTGGAATATCAGCATCACATTTAACCGCTGCAGTTTTACAAGGCGCTCAAAATACGGGTACAACATCACTGAACTCATATGATCTGGCATTTCAAATGGCCAGACATTATTACATTGTTGGTGGTTATACATTTCTTATGTCTAATCCTGACCATGCTATTACTCCAAATGTTAAAATTAAATCCGACGGAGCATCAACTCAGTTTGATGTAAATCTTACGTATGAATTAAAGAAAATGGTTTGGTTCGGAATGAGTTGGAGAATGCAGGATGCAATTGCTCCAATGTTGGGATACCGTCAGGACTTTGGTAAAGGAACACTTAAATTAGGATATTCATACGATGTAACAACTTCTAAAATTAGAGGTTATAGCAGCGGAACACATGAAATATTTCTTAATTACTGTTTTAGGGTAAATAAGAGTGTTAAGCATTCAATGCACCAAAATGACAGAGTATTAGATTAATGTTAAAATTGTTAAAATTGTAACTATTATTTAATATTAGAGTAAAACGACTTAAAAAACATTAAATTTGTTGAAAAAATGTTAATAACTTTTACTGACGCCAAAACCGGTTTAAGTTGTTATAAGAAAAAAATAAAACCATGAAAAAAGTTTTTTCCATTATTTTAATCGCTGTTTTTCTTGCTTCATGTACTCAGGAAACCGGTGAATTGGTCGGAGTGAAAGGAAGAGAGGCCTGGTTTCAGCCGGATCCTTTTGGTACTTTATACATACCGATGGGAAGTTATCACATGGGGCCAAGCGATGAGCAAATTATGAACTCTCACACTGAGAAGTCTAAAATGGTTTCGGTTCAAGCTTTTTATATAGATGAAACAGAAATATCTAATAACGAATACAGACAGTTTGTTTACTATGTAAGAGATTCTTTGGCTAGAATGCTATTAGCTCAGGCTGGTCCTGAACCTGAACTGTATCAATTGAAAGTTGAAGACTATCGTGCTATGTATCCTTGGTATAAGGGTGACGCTAACAGCTCCTCTGCTCAGGCTGCACCGGCAAGCGGATATTATTTAAATTGGGATGAAAAGATTAAATGGGATAGTGATGTTGATGATTATCAACTTGCTTTGGATCCTCTTTACTTACCAGTTGATGAGCGTTATTATAATAGAAAGGAAATTGATTCAAGAAAGTTAAACTTTTTATATTATAGAATTGATATTAGAAAAGCCGCTCAAAAAAGTAATAGGTTCAAGCCATTGAAATCAAGCGACGATGCACTCTGGGATAAAGATCACAAATATAAAACCGCTGATTACATAAACGGTCTGACACTAAACGATCAAAGCACACCTTTAACTACTCCTTTACATGCGGGTAATCCGGAATTATATGAAGCAACTAAAGATGGTCAAAACGTTAACGCTGCTTCATTATCTCAAAACGCTGCCGATCCAAAAAACTTAGGATGGTACGAAGTAACAACATATGATGTGTTCAACGGCGGTCAGCAATCTCCTACGCCAACAGTTAAGAAAGGATTTGACAGAAGTGTTTTCATTGTTAAAGACGTAATCAACGTATACCCCGACACTTTAGCATGGGTACACGATTATTCATATTCGTTTAATGAGCCAATGACCAATATGTATTTTTGGCATCCGGCATACGATGATTATCCTGTAGTAGGTGTTACTTGGAAGCAGGCAAGAGCCTTTTCGGTTTGGCGTTCGTTTTTATTGAATAACTTTTTAACCTCAAATGGTATGTCGATAGTGAACGACTTTAGGTTACCAACAGAATCTGAATGGGAATACGCCGCAAGAGGTGGAAAAGATTTATCTCCATATCCTTGGGGAGGACCTTACATAAGAAATGCAAGAGGTTGTTTTCTTGGTAACTTTAAACCTTTGAGAGGTTCATATACGGATGATGGTGGATTTCACACAGTTCCAATTTTCTCCTATAATCCAAATGATTATGGTCTGTATTGTATGGCTGGTAATGCTTCAGAATGGACAAGTAATGCATTTGATGAATCAGCATATGATTTTGAACATGATTTGAATCCTGATTACGTTTATGAGGCAAATGATAACGATCCTAATGCCTTAAAAAGAAAAGTTATTCGTGGGGGCTCTTGGAAAGATATCGGCTATTATTTACAAAATTCTGCAAGAGCATATGAGTATCAAGACACCGCCAAGTGTTATGTCGGTTTCAGATGTGTTATGACTTTCCTCGGTCGCCAAAAGGGGGATGAGAATTAATTGTAACCTTTTCCGTTCTTTCCGTTCTTTAATCAAAAAACCAAAAAAACCAACAAAAACTAACCAAAAAAAAACAAAAGAGTTATGAGTAAAATGAAAAAAGTAACAGGGTTTAAGAAGTACTTACACCTTGCGTCTTGTCTTGGAGCGGCAGTAGTAATTATTGGAGCTTTATTTAAAATTATGCACTGGCCCGGTGCTTCTATTGCACTTATCGGAGGATTGGGTACAGAAGCAGTGTTGTTTGCCTTGTTCGCTATCGATATTCCGCATGAAGAGGTTGATTGGACAATTGCTTACCCTGAATTAGGCGGTATGGGTGGTCATAAAGAAACACACGAAGAGACTCATGAGCCTGGTTTATCTGTATCACAGAAGTTGGATCATGAATTGGCAAACGCTAAAATTGGTCCGGAATTAATGGAAAGCTTAAGAGAAGGAATGGAGTCTTTGAGTAATAATGCGAAACAAATGTCTGATATTTCAAAGGCTAACATTGCAACAAGTCACTATGTGGAAAGTGTTGAAGATGCTGCCAAAAATGTTTCCAATCTTTCGACTTCCTATTCAAAAGCTGCAGAATCTTTAATGAGTCTTTCTATATCGCATGATGTTAGTAAGGATCTTGGAGAGCAGATCAACAATGCATCTAGAAATCTTGCTGCATTAAATGCTTCCTATGAATTACAGCTTCAAGAGTCAAAGGATCACTTAAGTGTTACTTCTAAGTTTCATGATGGACTTGCCGAGTTGATGAAAAACTTAAATGACTCGGTTGATGATACCAGAAAATACAGACAGGAAATGAGCAATCTTAGCAACAATTTGAATGCGCTTAACAATATTTACGGAAATATGTTGACTGCAATGAATTTCAATAGAGGTGCAAACTCTTAATTAGCTGTCAGAAATTAATATTAATTATTTAAAACATTAAAAATGGCAGGTGGTAAAGAGACCCCCAGGCAGAAGATGATTGGTATGATGTACTTGGTACTCACCGCTCTTCTTGCAATGAACGTTTCAAAAGATATTTTGAACGGATTTATTATCGTGAACGAAAGTTTAGAGCGAACAAATCATAATTTGGCTGATAACACAATCAATGTGATGAGTGCTTTTAGAGAGGCTGCCAAGTCTGAACCTAGAGCTGTTCCTTACATTCCTAAGGCTGACGAAGTATTGAAAATAACTTCGGACCTTCATGACTATCTTGATAAGTTGAAAAAGGAGGTTGTTCAGCAAACCGAACAAAAAGGAAGTTATAAAGACTCAATATCAATGGATAAAGATTTGGAGAAGGGTTACAGTATGTGGTTTATGGATAAAAAAGATAACTACGATAGTCCAACTCACCTCTTAATCGGAGATGATGAAGCCAATCCTGTTTCAGGCCCTAATACTGCTAAGGAACTTCGTGCAAAGTTGACGGAAGGAGCGGCGAAAATTAAACAAATTTTCGATAATCTACAGAAGGATTCTAAATTGAAGTTAATGGAAGGAGATTACAAGGCAATTCTTAAAAAGATTGAGAGTATGGTTCCTAAAGATCCAAACAGAATGGAAGATGGAGTGAAAGAGTCATGGGAAACCCAAAATTTTTATCACCTACCTCTTGCTGCTGTAATCACCAATTTAACAAAAATTCAGTCAGACGTTAACAACGTTGAAGCAGAGTGTATACAGCAAATTGCAGCGGCTCCCGGTAAAACAGCAATTAAATTTGATAAATTATCTGCTAAGGTAATTGCCCCATCTAGTTATGTTCAGTCTGGGGGTAAATATACTGCTGATATTTTTCTTGCGGCCTCAAGTAGTGATATGGGAGGTGATAAGTTAACCATATTTAAAGGAGCAAGTTACGATTCCATTTCAAAAAAATGTACTGGATGCGATGGTAATGATAATACACTACCAATAGTTGGTGGATATGGTAAATATGAAGCAGGGGCAGGTAGTCCTGGTGAACAGAAGTGGGGTGGTGTTATCAGATTCAAAAATCCAACAGGTGAGTATGAATATTACCCTTTCAATGAGTCTTACATGGTTGCGGCACCTTCTGCTGCTATTTCTGCCGATGAAATGAATGTTATCTATGTTGGACTTGACAATCCAATGACAATTTCAGCTGCGGGTATTGCACCTTCAGAGTTGCAAGTTTCAGCTCCCGGAATAAATTTGGTACAAAAAGGACCGGGTAAATTTGTTGCTACTGCGACTTCAGCACAAACCAAGGAAGTTGTAATTTCTGTTAGTGCAAAAACTAAGGATGGTGTTAAACCTCAGGGATCACAAAAATTTAGGATTAAGAGGGTTCCTGATCCAGTAGGCTTGTTAGAGTCTTTTTCGACAGGGTCTGCACTTCCACGTAATGCATTAAAAGGGTTAACAAAAATATTTGCAAGAAAACCTGACGGATTTGATCTAGCCGCAAATTACTCAGTTGCTAAATGGGATTTAACTGTTTTAACAAAGCAGGCTCCATTACAAGCTCAAGGTAGTGGTGGTGCACTTAGTGCTGATGCACAGGGTAAGTTGGCAAAAGCGGGCGCAGGAAGTAAGGTTTTCTTAGACCTCGTAGTAAATGCCCCTGATAAATCAGTAAGAAAAATTGGTATTTCTTTTACCGTTCAGTAGTAATAACTTAAATTATTTGAATATGAAAACTAACTCAATCATCAAGTCCTTGTTATTGACAAGCATCTTATCTTTCTTCCTATTTAGTTTTGTTGTAGATCAGAATATTAGTGGGAATGGTGAGATATTGTCAAACAACAAACCAAGTACAACCACGGGTGGTGGGGGAGTTTTCAGTCCAAATAAAACTTTTCGTGACAGGGTTTACGATAATGAAAATACCCCTAATCGTAGACCCATTAAATACACGAATCTAAGGCAGGCGGATGTTGCTAAGGAAAAGCGGGTTTGGAGAAAACTTGACTTAAAAGAAAAACTAAATCTTCCCCTGATGTATCCCGATGTTGATAGCGGTGTAAATCAGAATCGTGAATCATTTTTCGTGATTTTAAGGAACGCAATATTGGCTGGAAAGATATCTTTTTTCAAAGATGATGAGTTCAGACAACCATTTTTATCCAAAGATGAAGTTGCCAAGGAGTTAAGAAAACCATTGGATTCGATAAAACAATTGGATATGAGCGGTAATGACAGCGTTGACGCGAATAATAACGTTGTTTACAAATTGCTTCCACCTACTGATTACTCTACAAAAGACGTTCTTTCATTATCAATCAAGGAAGATTGGTATTTTGATAAGCAAAGATCCGTTTGGGACGTTCGAATTCTTGGGATATGTCTTAACATAAATAAGCTTGTAAAAGGTGCAGCATATACAGTTGAGGTTGGTTGGGTATATTATGAAGATTGTCGCGAAATATTTGCAAGGAAAGAGGTTTATAATCCTAAAAATGATTCCGAAAGACGAACCCTGGACGACTTTTTCTGGAAAAGAATGTTCAGTAGTTATATAACCCGTGAATCAAATGTTTTTGAAAGACCAGTTAAGGATTTTACTGTTGGTCTTGACCAAATGCTTGAAGCAGATCGTATCAAAAGCGATATGTACAAGTGGGAGTCAGAGATCTGGCACTATTAGAAATACCTTTCGTTTTATCTTAAAAACCGTCTCCGAAAGAGACGGTTTTTTTTATCGTTCTGTAAAGAACAAATAATAATGGATCCTATTACCTAAATATAAATTTTGCCATCAAATTTGATGGCGTCTATTTCATTAAAAGTTTGTGTTTCAATTAGTATATTTCAAAGCCAACATTAACGATTAGATTAAAATTATAGTTAATCAGCCACATCTTATTAAATTAAATGAAGAAATTTCTGAAGTGGAATATTCACTATACTTTGCAGTGTTTATTTTATGTGAATACCTCTTAATTTAATTGCTGCTGATTGCGAAAATCCTTCGTCTTAGCGACTTTAACATACAAAAATGAACATATGCACACACAGTAGCAAAAATCGAAGTATAATCCAAAAACAATTAGGGAAAAGAAACTAGAACTAAAATATTTGGTGTTTTAATTAGAAGAATCAATTGAGATTCCCCAACAACTTAGCTCTTGTGATGTATTTTGTGATGTCTCTACCTTCTTGAGTCTTACCGTATTCTTTTTGTATTCTTTCATAAATGCCGACAGCCTCAGAATATTTCTTTAGGTATTCGCTGGTCATGCCTGCTTTCTTTAAAAATATCGGCGTTGTAAAATTATTAGGATTTTTATCAGCCGCTTTCAAATAATATTTAACACCATCCTCAGGTTTTTTTAATTCAACATAGCAGTCACCAATAGCTCCCATAGCGATTGCAGAAACAATTGCATCATCGGAACTGAATTCTTCAAATTTTTCTATTGCAGATTGAAATTTACCCTGTTTCATGTATACACAACCTAATTGATAGGTTGCCAGATTTGCAGTTTTGGTCCCGGAAAATTCTTCTTCAATTTTTTGAAGGCCAAGTGTTGTGATATTCTTATTGTCTGAAGTTCTTATTTTTTCCCCACCTTTAATTGCAAGGTTCAAGCTATCCTTTTCAAAGTTCATGAATGAATAGAAAGCTGCTTTCTGTGCACTTTGTTCTACATCCGGAAGATACCAGTATTTGTAACCTACAACTCCTGCCACAATAACAGAAACTACTCCAACAATAATCCAAACAATTTTCTTATTGTTGTCTAAAAACAATTCTGCTTTACCTAGTTTTTCTTGCACATCAAAATTCTTTTTATCCGCAGATGAAAGGTTTTCCTGATTGGTATCCATAGAAAATATTAATTAGGGCACAAAAATAACAATTAAAATTCTTATTTAAACAGCAGTACAACAATAATTTAACCTAATTTTTTGATTTACATCCTTTCGGGCATGTTAATACCCAGCAAGCCCATAGTTAATTTAATGATTTTGCCTGTTTTTAAACTTAAGGCCAACCTGAAAAGTCGTGTTTCATCATCCGCTGCTTTAAGAATAGAATGTTCGTGGTAGAAGTGATTGTAGGCCTTTGCAAGTTCATAGGAATAATTGGCTAAAAGGGCGGGGGAATAGGTTTTTTCTGCCTCTTTGATTATTACTGTAAAATCCGAAAACAATCTCAGTAAATTCAGCTCTTCATTATTCAGTTTAAAATTATTTGATTTGAAGTTTAATACAGAAATCTCATCGAAACCTGAATTGCTTAGGACTGAACGTATCCTTGCGTGAGCATATTGTATAAATGGCCCGGTATTGCCATTCAAATCTACCGATTCATCGGGATTAAAGACCATCTTTTTCTTAGGGTCAACTTTCAGTATAAAATATTTCAAAGCGCCAAGCCCGAGTACTCTGAAAAGCTCTTTTTTCTCAGCTTCATCTAATTGATCAACTTTACCTTGCGAACGAGTTTTTTCCTCTGCTTTTGCAATCACTTCATTTATCAAATCGTCAGCATCTACCACTGTACCCTCTCGGCTTTTCATTTTTCCGGTAGGAAGCTCGACCATTCCATATGAAAGATGGAACAAATTATCAGCATATTTCCTACCAAGTTTTTTCAGTATTAAAAAAAGTACCTTAAAGTGGTAATCTTGTTCATTGCCTACAACATATATACTTTTATCCAATTTATAATCTCTATCCTTTTCATTTGCTGTTGCAATGTCTTGAGTTATGTAAACACTGGTTCCATTGGCTCTAAGTACAACTTTCTCATCTAGGCCGTCATTGGTAAGATCTATCCAAACACTTCCATCTGCTTTCTTAAAAAAAACTCCCTTTTCCAGTCCCTCCTGAACTGTTTCCTTCCCTAAATTATATACATCACTTTCGTAATAAAATTTATCTGGCTTTATTCCTAGCGAGGTATAGGTTGTTTCAAAACCTGAGTAAACCCAGCCGTTCATTTTTTTCCAAAGTTCCCTTGTTTCAAAGTCGCCATTTTCCCACGCCACAGTCATATCGTTTACTTTTTGGTTTAGATTAGACTTTGCTTCTGCTTGTTCCTTTGTTAAGCCTGTAGAGATAAGATTTTCAATCTCTGATTTAAATTCGTTCGCATATTTCACATAATAATCTCCAACAAAATGATCGGGCTTTTTACCCGTTGTTTCCGGTGTTTCTTCATTAGCAAACAACTTCCAGGCAAGCATTGACTTTGAAATGTTAGTGCCTCTGTCATTATACAAGCAACTATGAATAACATTGTTCCCTCTCGCTCTTAAAATTCTTGAGATGCTGTCTCCTAAAAATATATTTCTAAGATGTCCAAGATGTAGTGGTTTGTTTGTGTTTGGAGAAGGATATTCAATCATAATGTTTGGGGCATTTTCCCCGGATGATTTGATACCATAATTATTGTCAGATAAGATTGAATTGAAAAATTCAATCCAGAGTTTATTTTTTAGGGACAGATTTAAAAATCCTTTTATAACATTGAATTTCTCGAAAACGTCTGAATTTTTGATTAAACATTCTCCGATTTCAATACCTGTTTGTTCAGGATTTTTACCTGAAAATTTTAAATAAGGGAAAACTACCAAAGTAAATTCACCTTCAAATTCGGGTCTGGTTTTTTGAATTGTCGGTACAAATTCATTCTGTAAATTGTAGAGACTTTTCAAAGCCTCATTTATTTTTTCGGATATTATTTTTTCAAGATTCATCTCCCCCCAAAATTCGTCATTTTTTCCGGTTTTCAGAAGTATTAAATTTCATTTGCAGCCATTTCTCCAACAAGCGTTCCAATTGCCACACCCATTCCACCCATTCTCACCGCGATCACAACATTTTTTGACAATTGTTTTATGATTGGCTTTTTCTCACTACCCAATCCCATAATTCCACTCCATCTATGTTCAATTATGAAATTTTTTCCGGGTAAAATTTTCCCATATAAAATTTCTTCAAGCTTGTCCTGTATTTTTTTTGTTGTACCAAATTGGTCAGTTTCTTCGTTTTTAAAATCCAGATTTCTTCCTCCGCCAAGCAAAACTCTATCTCCCACATTTCTGAAGTAGAAATATCCTTCATCATAATGAAAGACTCCTTTCAACTTTAATTTTTTTATAGGTGATGTTATTAAAACCTGAGTTCTTGCAGGTATTACATTTATATCTCTTACGAGTTGTTTGGCAAAACCATTGGTAGCAATAATTAGATTTTTACAATTTAATTCTATACCACTTTCCAGTTTTAATTGAACGCCGTTGCTTAATTGTTCGAAAGAATTTACATTTTCATTCCATGTAAAAACTCCCAGCTTGCATGCGATTTCCATTAATGAAAACATCATTTTTCCTGGATTTAGCTGTCCTTCTTTGAGGCTTTCAATTAGCCCAGAAAAACCTTTTAAACCATTATCTGAAATTTTCTTGCAATTAATTTGAAATGTTTCTTTAGCTCTTGTAATTGGTGTAAGTTTTTTGTTCAACTCCTTAAGTTGGTCAACTACTTCATTAAATTTTTTTTCTGAATCAAAAACTTCAAATCCTCCATTTTGTTGGTATTCAAGATTTTTATCACCAACAATTTTTCTAAGTCTCTTCAATCCATTCCACCTCATTTCAATTGTTTCGAGAACAATATTTTCCTCAGTTTTGGAAAAGTCTGCTATTAACTCACTAGGACTTCCAAAACACGCGAAGCCTGCATTCTTTGTACTTGCACCCGTTGGTATACTCCCTCTTTCGATCACAAGAACTTTATGTGAGGGATATTTTTTTTTATATGCTATCGCGGCATTTAAACCTACGATTCCTGAGCCTATTACAATTAAGTCAAAACCACTCATGAATGAATGTTTCTCCCAATAGCTAATAGCCTTACTGTATTTTAACATGCTGCAAAATTAATTTTTTACAGCCCAAAATTAATTACAATTTAAAAATTGTTTTAATTGAATTTGATAGATTTATTTTCAGGATTTTTTCTTAAAATAACGCCTCAGAAAAATACTTTTTTTAAGCCCTTCTAAGTCCTCATTTAAGGTTCTTGCGCTTTTCCTGATCTGATCTAAAGTCTCATTGAGGATTATAAAGGTTGTTGAATCATTGATTAATTTCGGTACTGTACCCTCACCATTGTTTAATTTTTTGCTAAGCTGATTAATAGATTTTAGGATTTCCTTGGTTGAGTCTTCAATTGCATTAAAATTATCAATGGCCAGACTTATTTTATTTGTAAACAAATCGGAAGTGAGCGCGTTTGTGAAACTTTTTTTATCATTAATTTTAATTGAATATTTTTCCAATTCCTTACTGATAATATTTACTTTATTTCCGCTTTCATTTATTGAAACAATAAAACTTTGTATTTGATTTGCCATTTCTTTTCTTCCCAGTAATTCCCAAAGCGCATTGTTTTCTTTGAGTTTAATTGTAATTGCATTCAGATTCTCAGTTATAGATTTCATGTTTACTCCGGTTGCATTAAAAGCACGTAACATTTCTTCTGTTTCAAGCGGATTGATGGTTTCAAGTACATCACCATTTTCAATATTCCTTTCTTTTTGTTTTTCAGAATGAATATTTACAAGCCGATTTCCCATTAGTCCATCGGTGCCAATTGAAGCGATATAGTTTTTCCTAATGTATTTTCCCGCATTTTTCTCGATCAACATTTCAACTATTACATTGGAGTCGCTAACTATTTCTATTTTCTCTATTGATCCTACGTCGATGCCGCCAAACCTGACATTGTTTCCTTCCATTAGACCATTAACGTTTTTAAACTTTGCCCAAATTTTTATATTTGAACCGAATATATTTTTTTTCGTTCCTATTAGGTATAATGCGAAAATAAAAATTACTGTTCCTGTTAAAACAAAAACTCCCAACTGAAAATCTTTTAATCTTTCTTTCATGAAATAATTATTAATCTTTAAAGAACTGATGAATGTTTGTATCCGATGAGCAAGAAAGATCATGATATGTTCCGTTAGCATAACATTTACCATCCAATAAAATAATTATTCTGTCCGCAGTCATTTTAACGCAACTCATATCGTGAGAAATTACAAGAGATGAGGTGTTAAATTTGTTTTTTAAATCGATAATAAGACTGCTTATTTCTCTTGCAGTTACAGGGTCTAATCCTGTTGTTGGTTCATCGTAAAGAATAATTTCAGGGTTCAACACCAATGTTCGTGCTAACGCGATTCTTTTTTTCATCCCACCGGAAAGTTCTGATGGCATCATGTTTAATGTGTGTAAAAGTCCTACGTTGTCCAATGTTTCTTTAATAATCTTATCTGTATTCTCTTCGTTCATAAACAGGCGGTGTCTTCTGAGTGGAAATTCGAGATTTTCTTTAACCGACATAGAATCGTATAATGCATTGCTCTGAAATAGAAATCCTACTTTCTTTCTCATTCCATCCAGCTCATGATGTTTCATTTTGCTTACATTATTTCCAAGTACATTGATTTCCCCGCTATCAGGTTTAAGCAAACCTATGATGCACTTGATTAAAACTGATTTCCCTGAACCGCTTTTTCCTAATACAGCAAGACTTTCTCCACGAAATAAATCAAGATTAAAATCTTTTAAAACTTGTTTTTCCCCAAATCCTATATACAGGTTTTTTACGGATAGAATGCATTCTTTTTGCTGAACATCTAAATTATTTTTTTTTATATCAATTGCTTTCGAGATGCTCATGTTAAGTTTAATAAATCGCTTATTTGCACTGCGATAAAATCAATAATAAAAACAATTAATGATGCAACCACCACTGAAGAATTGGCCGCCCTTCCTACACCTTCTGTTCCGGTTGAAGTATTGAATCCTTTATAACAGCCAATTGCCCCGATTGTAAATCCGAAAAAAAATGATTTTAAAATTGATGGAATTAGATCACCGTAAGTTAAAGTTTCAAATACTTGATTTCTGAATAAAGGCCATGAGATGTGTCCCTTAAGGTTATCTCCCATCCAACTTCCAATAAGAGAAATTCCATCGCCAAACACCACTAGAATTGGTAATGTAAGTGTTGTTGCAAGAATTCTTGTTATAACCAAAAACCTGAAAGGGTTTGTTCCTGAAACCTCCATTGCATCAATTTGTTCGGTTACTTTCATTGATCCCAATTCGGCGCCAATACCGGAGCCAACTTTACCTGCACAAATCAGTGCTGTAATTACAGGGCATATTTCACGAATCATTGAGAGAGAGGATAATTTTGGAAGCCAAGCTTCAGCTCCAAATTCAACCAAAGTTGGTTTTGCTTGAATAGTAATAACAAGCCCCATTATGAATGCTGTTATGCCCGTTAGAGGTAAGGATTTGTATCCAATAGTAAAGCACTGTCTTGTAAATTCCCTTAACTCAAACTCTTTAAATGAGAATTCTGAAAATGTCTTCAAAGAAAACTTTGATAATTTTCCAAGCTCCTCAAAAAAATTAATTAATTCAGTTTTTGCACTCATCGTAGGGTACAAAAATGCTATCAGATGCTCTGATTAATTCAGATAAGTATCATCAGTTGCCGTGAATCAAATCAAAAAAAAACCGGAATGTTGATCATCCCGGTCTTAACTTTTAAAATTTATTTATTTAAATCAGGAATTTATCAATAGCTTGAAACCTTTTCCATGTACATTAACAATTTCCACTTTGTTTTCAGCTTTTAAATATTTGCGAAGTTTTGCAATGTAAACATCCATGCTTCTTCCATTGAAGTAATTGTCATCATGCCAAATTAGTTTCAGTGCGTAATTTCTATCAAGAATTTCATTTTTATGTAAAGCAAGTAAACGAAGCAACTGACTTTCTTTGGTCGTCAACTTATTTTCCGAGCCATTTCTAGTTAAAGTCTGTGTTTCAGAATTAAAGTTAAAACTACCCAATTCAAAATTTGTTTGCTCACTTTGAAGCCCAACCTGTTTATTACTTCTTCTTAATACTGCTTGTATTCTTGCAAGCAACTCTTCCATACTGAATGGCTTTGTTATATAGTCATCCGCACCGGCATTGAAACCTTCAAGTGTATCTTCCTTCATAGATTTAGCTGTGAGGAAAATAATTGGAATTGTCTTGTCGTTTTGTCTAATTTCTTTGGCCAGTGTTAGCCCATCCTTAACAGGCATCATTACATCAAGTAGGCAAAGATCAAATTTATTTTTACAGAAAAGGTCGAACGCCTCCTTGCCGTTTGGAGCAAGCTTAACATCGAAATTTTTTGCAGTTAGATACTCTTGTAAGAGCAGCCCAAGGTTGCTGTCATCTTCTGCAAGCAAAACTTTTAGTTGTAGTTCCATAACGATTAATTTAAAATTTGGAGGTTAAGTACTATTTGAGTAAAGAACCTATGTACTAAAATAATAAAAAAACAGTAATTCTGCATATTATTGGTCGACAAAATAATCAGTTTTAACTTGCCTCTTCATGAAAAAATGGAATGTATATGGTAAATGTGGAACCCTTTCCCGATTCACTTTCCACTGAAATTTGTCCTCCATGTTTTTCCACAATTGCCTTTACGTAGCTTAGTCCTAGACCAAAACCCTTTACGTTATGCACATTACCTGTAGGTACTCTATAAAATTTCTCGAATATTTTTTTAAGATTTTCTTTACTAATACCGATTCCTTTATCCGATATACTTACATAAATTCCATTTTCATTGTTTTTGGTAACTATAGTTACCTCAGTAGTGTCTTTGGAATATTTGATTGCATTATCGATAAGATTGAAAAAAATATTTGTAATATGAACTTTATCAGCATAAATTTTATCGTTTGTTGCATTCAGTTGGGTAATAACCTTTCCATTTCTTTGTTCGATTTGTAATTGAATGTTGTTTATGGTTTGCCTTAGAATGTCATGAACATGGAGTTCAGATTTCTTCAATTTGAATTCGCCCTTATCAAGTAAAGCTGTCTGCAGAATACTTTCTACGAGTAAACTTAGTCTTTTATTTTCATCACGAATCATTTGCAGATACCTTGCAGATCTATCGGGTGTTTTAATTACATCTTTATCGCTAAGCATCTCAGATGCGAGTGAAATAGTGCTTATTGGAGTTTTAAATTCATGTGTCATGTTGCTGATAAAATCGTTTTTTACAACTGATAGTTTTTTTTGCTTAAGTATTGTTCCTATGGTATAATAAAAAGAAAATATTAGGATCAAAATGATGAAACCTGATATGGTTAGAATGAACCACATTGTTTTAAGAAGATAATTTTGCTGGTCAGGAAAATATAACTTCAGGAATTGAGGTTTGAAGAAAATATTATCAGGTGAAATCTGGACTTTAAAAAAGTTTAAACTATCTACTAATAGAGAATCTTTTGAATTGTTTTCAAGACCAACAATTTCATACTTATATTTAGTTTTTATACCATTTGCAATTAATTCGGATTTTAACAAAGAGTCTAAAAGAAATGTATCAAGTTTTGGCTTGGATGAGTAAATATTTACTCGAATTAATTCATCAAAAATATCATTTACGATTTCCTTTTTTTTCTGAATGATTTCAATTTTTAATTTTTCAGTTTCCTGTGGTGTTGGTACATGCTCCGCTTTTAAATTACCCGGTAAAGTAAAATCTTTATTATTAAGAGAGTCGGATGAGTATGTTTTTGTTTCAGAATTAGTTGTAACACTTCCTCCTGAATCTGTTTTAAGTTCTTCGTGAACAGTGTAGTCGATTTTTCCTGCAGGCTCACTTTTTGTGGAGTCGGGTTTGTAAATCTTTTTTTTAAGTGTACTTACATTATAAGATCGAATACCTTGTTTTTTATATTCAAAAGTTTTTTTAATTTTTTTGGCATATTGAATTTTTTCAAGTTTTGTAACAACGCTTTTCAGTGCGTTGTTAACGTGTATTTCAAATTCATCTTCCTTTAAGCTGATTTCATTTTTAATCCAATATACTTGGATTGCAATCAATCCTAAAAGTGCAATACTTACGTAAATTGTAACAGCCGCAACACTTTTATAGATTGATTTATTTTTCATTTTAATTTTATTTGTGTTTGGTTAACAATTAAAAATGTTGCTTTAACTGCATTCATGAAATTGTTATCTTGATTGAATCAGTTTTATTGCCTAAAAAAAGCTTAGAATTCTGGTTAAATGTTTCATTGTTTTCTGTAGTAAAAAAAAATCTTAGGTTTTCTTTCTTAAGATTTTTTTCAATTTCAGGATGCCTTGAAAGGTAGTTTTTAAGACTTTGAGCAACTATTTTACCTTGCGAAATTATTTTTATTTCCTCGGGAACGTATTTTTTAATTTTACGTATTAAAAGCGGGAAATGTGTACATCCTAACAAAATAGTATCAATTTTATCGGATCTTTTAAATAAATTTTGAAGGTGCTGTTTTACAAAATAGTCTGCGCCATCACTGTCTTGTTCATTATTTTCTACCAACGAAACCCACATTGGGCATGCCTCCTGGTATACTTTAACGCTTGGAAAAAACTTTTTTATTTCTATTGGATATGAATCAGAAGAAATTGTTCCTTCTGTGGCGAGAATTCCAATCTCACCCGACTTAGAAAAATTACCAATTATTTCTGTAGTTGGTCTTATCACTCCTAATACTCTTCTATCAGGATATAGTTTGGGTAAATCACTTTGCTGAATAGTTCTGAGCGCTTTGGAGGAAGCAGTATTACAGGCTAAAATTACTAACGGACATCCCATTTCGAAAAGTTTTTTTACACATTGAAGTGTATAGGTGTAAACTGTTTCAAATGAACGATTACCGTAAGGCGCTCTAGCATTATCACCAAGATAAATATAATCGTACTCCGGAAGTTCATTACATAACTCATTAAGTATGGTTAAACCACCATATCCGCTGTCAAATACGCCTATTGGATATTGTATAGCTTTATTCAAATTAATTGAGGTCTTTTAGCAACATCCGATTAAAAATACTATCAGCTCTTTCCTGCCATATTACTTTACCTGATGCGGGATTGATTCCGAAAGCAAATTTAACTGAATTTTTATCTTGAATCTGCAACTGATTTTGAAAAAAAACTATAAAATTATTTCTTTCGAAAATATCGAATGGAATGTTTTGTGGTGGTTGTATTTCAATCATTTTCTCATTTTTTAAATCCATTATTTCTATTTTTTTTGTTTCGAAATTTGAAATTACTTTTTTGTTGCTATTTTGAAAAAGTAAATTTTTTTCTTCCGAAATGATTTCTTTGAATTTCAGAATGGAGTCACAATAAATCTCCCATTGTTTTTTTTCATATAAGATTGAGGAAGAAATTTCATAAAAATATTTGTTCGAGGATAGATCTATCATGTGAAAGCCCAACTGCCCCAAAGAAAACACTTTCATTTGTTTTACCTTATCTTTCAACTTTGGAAATCTCATTGTTATGCTTTGAGTTGTTTCGCATACTTCTCCAGTAAGTATATTTCTTGCTTCAATGTTACTGTCAGGTAAGATCGTCCAAACTCTATCGCCAACCAAGTTTATTTGATGATTTTTACTTTCTTTAAAATAAGGCATTGTTTTATTAATAACAACATAACTTCTGGCGATTATTCTTTCATCAGGCATACTTACTGAGTTCAGCATGAATCTTTTTGAAGAATCTTGTTCATTCATATCCTCGGTTAAAAGCCAGCACACATTCTTTTGGTTTCCGTTAAAAAAAATAGAGTTCCTTAGCTTTATGTCTCTTTTTCCGTTACAACCAACCCCAAAAAGAACTATAAAAATTATATTAAACAAAAAAATATATTTACCTAAGATCTTCATTTCCCGAATTTCTTTTTAAGTGCAGCAAGTGCAGAATTCATGTCATTGCCATCATATTTTACCTCTTCTTTCTTTATTGGTTTGCTTTGGTAATTGCCTCCTGAAGTATCACTTTTCATACTCAAAGCAATACGTTTTCTTTTTAAATCTACTTCGGTAACCGTAACCATTACTTGTTGTTGAACCTTCACTATTTTATTTGGATCGTCAACAAAATGATCTGAGAGTTGAGAAATGTGAACTAGTCCATCCTGATGTACACCAATATCTACAAAGGCTCCAAAATTGGTAACATTAGTTACAATCCCCGGAAGCTTCATTCCCTCCCGCAAATCTTCCGGTTTCTCAATTCCTTCAGCAAAGGAAAAAACCTCAAAGGATTTTCTTGGATCTCTGCCTGGTTTTTCCAATTCATTCAAAATGTCTTTTAAGGTAGGAAGGCCTGTTTTTTCGTTTACATATTTATTCAAATCGATTTTCTTTTTGAGGTCCTTATTACCAATCAAAGCATCAATTCCAGAACCCTGATCTTTTGCCATTTGCTCAACCACGTAATACGACTCAGGGTGTACGGCACTCCTGTCTAACGGGTGCATGCCATTTCTGATGCGTAAAAATCCTGCACATTGCTCAAATATTTTTTCTCCCATACGTGGAACATTCATTAAATCTTTTCTAGATCTGAATGCTCCGTTTTCATTTCTATATCTTACAATGTTTTGTGCCAATTGCGGTCCTAATCCGGAAACATATGTGAGTAATTCTTTGCTTGCAGTGTTCAATTCAACCCCAACAGCGTTAACACATGATGAAACTACATCATCTAATTTGCTTTTTAAATCCTGTTGATCAACATCGTGCTGATATTGTCCGACTCCAATTGATTTAGGGTCGATTTTTACTAATTCTGCCAAAGGATCTGAAAGACGTCTTCCGATTGATACAGCCCCCCGTACAGTTACATCCTCATTTGGAAATTCTTCTCTTGCTACTTCTGATGCCGAGTAAACACTTGCTCCGCTTTCGTTAACCATAACTACCGAAATTTCTCTGGGTAGAATATCTATTTTTCTAATGAATGCTTCCGTTTCACGTCCTGCTGTTCCGTTTCCAATAGCAATTGCTTCAATTTTATGTTTTGCACAAAGTGCAAGAATTATGTTTTCAGCTTGGCGCGTTTCTCTTTGCGGTTCATGAGGATAGATGACAGAATTTTCTAATAGTTTTCCCTCACGATTTAAAGCAACCACCTTACATCCTGTTCTGAAACCTGGATCTATTGCAAGAATTGCCTTTTGCCCGATAGGTGCAGCAAGTAATAATTCCTTGAGGTTATCGGCAAATACATCAATCGCTTTTGATTCTGCATTTTTTTTCGATAAGGCTCTTATTTCTGCTTCGATAGATGGTTGTAATAATCTTTTGTAGCTATCTATCGCTGCGGTTTTCACCTGTTGGGATGCGTTGTTGCTATTTTTTATAACGTTTTTAAAAATTAATGCAATTGAATCTTCTTCAGGTGGAGCAATATCCAATATAAGGAAGTCTTCTTTCTCGCCTCTTCGCATTGCCAACATCCTATGACTAGGACATGAGTTCAGTGGCTCTTCCCATTCAAAATAATCTTTAAATTTTTCACCTTCCTCTTCTTTACCCCTTACTACTCTACTTTTGATTGATGCTTTTTTTTCGAATAAATTTCTAAGTGACGCGCGAACATTTGCATCTTCACTGATTAGTTCAGCAATGATATCTCTTGCTCCCGATAAAGCATCTTCAAAGTTAAGAACTTGCTTCTCATCTGAGATGTAATTTTTGGCTTCTTCATTCAAGTCAAAATTATCTTGTGCATAAATTTTTATTGCAAGTGGTTCAAGTCCTTTTTCGCGTGCAACTGTTGCTTTTGTTCGCCTTTTAGGTTTATATGGCAAGTACAAATCCTCTAAAGCGCTAATGCTTTCAGCATTTTCAATTTTTTCCTTTAATTCCGGAGTCAGTTTACCCTGACCTTCTATGCTTTTAAGAATACTATCTCTTCTCGTTTCAATTGTGCGGAGTTTTTCTATTTCATCTCTTATGTTTTTGATTTGCACCTCATCAAGTCCTCCTGTAATTTCTTTTCTATATCTTGAAATAAACGGAATAGTTGCTCCCTCATCTAAAAGTTCTATACTAGCGGTTACGTTTTTGATGTTCAGCGTAAGATTTTTCGCACATTTAATTATTAATTCTCTTTGAGTCATCTCTATGTTTTTAGGACAAATTTAATCTCGTATATCAAAGGAAAACAGGTGAATTATCAACAAAACGCTAAGTTATTTACTGATGTTTTTGTTTGCATCTATTTTGATAATTCCGTCATCTGTCATTTCATTTATTGTTTCAATTACAATCTCAGTTTCAAAGTGGTAAAGTAAACTTATTATTTCATCTAAAGGGATTACTCTGGAAAAAAGTAATTGTAATATTTGATTTTTCAACGAATCTGCGGCAGGATTTTTTTTAATCGCCTTTTTTCTAAGGCACACATCACATTGTCCGCAATCTTCGGGATTTTTTTCATCGAAATACTGTAAAATTATTTTGCTTCTACATTCGTTTTTATGTGTTGCATAATTGATGACTCCGTTAATTTTTTCTTCGGCACGATTTTTCAGATTTCGATAATTTTCCGGTGACAGGTATAAATTTTTGGAATCTACTCTGTTCTCTATGAAAGTTATTTTTGGTAATCCGGTGTGTTGTACATAAGCTACCAGTTCCAGTTCGTGTAATTTTTTTAAAACCTTTCTTAGTTCATCTGGTGAAATTTTACATCTGCCGGCCAACATTTCTTCATTGATATTGCTGAATTCTGTAAATAATCCTCCGTATGACCTTAAAATAGTTTTAATATAAAAATCCATTTTAGGATTTCTTACTTGGAAATCATATAGCTCTTGCGGACTTATGGTAAACATTAATCTGGTTGGCTGAAAAAAAGCGTCGGCGTAGCTGATGTAACCTTCTTTCTCCAAGAATCTAATTGATGAAAATATTGTTCTCGGACTAAGTTTATATTTTTCCGAAACATCATTCATGTTAAAATCAAAACTTAAACCTTTACCTGAACCAACTGCTATCTGGTTGTAATTACAGATTGTTGTATAAACTTTTTTAATTAATTCAATGGGCGGAAAAGATTCTTCAAGATTTTCCTTCAGTTCAAAAATATCAATATGCTGATATAAACAGACCACCCAACTATTTTTACCGTCCCTTCCTGCTCTTCCCGCTTCCTGATAATATGCTTCTAAACTGTCGGGTAAATCTACGTGTGCAACAAAACGTACATCCGGTTTATCTATTCCCATACCAAATGCGTTGGTGGCCACAATAACCCTTTTTCTTCCACTTATCCAATCATCTTGTTTTTGCATTCTGGTAAGTGGGTCCAGGCCTGCATGATAGAAATCTGAAACTATATTGTTTGTATTTAAAAAATCTGAGAGCTCTTTTGTTTTCTTTCTGTTTCTTACATAAACAATTCCTGTACCTTGAATTTTATTGCAAATTCTAAGCAAACGCGAAAGTTTGTTCTCTTCATGCTGAACAATATAATGAAGATTTTTTCTTTCAAATGATTTCTTAAAAACATTGAAACCGGGTTTGAATTTCAGCTTTTCGCTTATGTTGTCTATAACTACGTTGGTTGCTGATGCAGTTAGAGCCATAACCGGTGTTTCAGGAAATAATTCTCGTAATCTAGCTATTTTCAAATAAGATGGTCTGAAGTCATATCCCCATTGAGAAATACAATGAGCTTCATCAACGGCAATCAGACAAATTTTTTGTGATTTTATTTTCTTTTGAAATGTATCGGTTTCCAATCTTTCAGGCGACACATAAAGAAATTTATGCTTACCGTAAATGGCATTGTCAAATGCAACATTCATTTCTTTTTGCGAAAGCGCAGAAGTGATTGCAGTTGCATCGATGTTTTTGTCATTCAGATTTTTCACCTGGTCCTGCATTAACGCAATAAGAGGTGAAATTACTATACACATACCATCCATAGCGAGCGCAGGAACCTGAAAGCAAATGGATTTTCCACCCCCGGTAGGGAGAAGAGCGATTGTGTCTTTGCCCCCCATTACGGATTGAATGATTTCCTCTTGTAAAGGACGAAACCGATCATAATTCCAGTAACTTTTTAGAATTTCAGAAGGCTTTAGCATTTATACGAAAATAAAAAGAAAATCCGGGCTTAATGGCTCATGTATATTTTTTAATTTTATCTCAAAATAATTGTGGGACGAGTATTAGCAATTGATTACGGAACCAAGCGGGTTGGACTTGCTGTTACAGATTCATTGAGAATTATTGCAACCGGGCTTGAAACCGTTTCGAGTAAAGAGGTTATCGGTTATTTGGATAAGTATTTTTTGAAGGAAACAATTGATCTGGTAGTTGTTGGTGATCCTAAAACATTGATGAATAAGGCATCTTCTAATGCTATTCATGTGGAGGAATTTTTAAAAAAGTTTAAAGAAAAATTTCCACTAATGAAAATAGAACGGGTTGACGAAAGATTTACATCTAGTATAGCGCAGAGAACGATGTTGGAAGGCGGATTAAAAAAATCCGATAGAAAAAATAAATCTACTGTTGATTTAATCAGTGCTGTTTTAATATTACAAACATGGATGGAAATGAATCCAAAATGAATTAACGCTTTTTGGATTTTTAAGCATATATATTATGTATTTTTGTAAGCGACTATGATACTTCCAATTGTTGTGTATGGTGATCCGGTTCTGCGTAAAGTTGCAGAAGATATTAGTCCTGAATATCCGGGTTTGAATCTGTTGATTAAGGACATGTACGAAACGATGTACAATGCAAGAGGCGTGGGTTTAGCCGCGCCTCAAATAGGTAAAGCAATAAGATTGTTTTTGGTAGATACCGGACCTTTCGCAGATGTAGATGAAGACGAAGAATCCGAGTTCACAAAAGAAGAATTAGAAACGCTCGGCAACTTTAAGCGGACATTCATAAATGCGAGAATAATTGAAGAAAAAGGGGAGGAGTGGAAGTTTAATGAGGGATGTCTGAGTATTCCTAAGATACGTGAAGATGTAAGCAGAAAAGAAGAGATAATAGTTGAATATTTGGATGAAAATTTCAAATCTCATAAAGAAAAATTCAATGGCATTATAGCTAGGGTAATTCAGCATGAATATGATCATATTGAAGGAAAATTATTCACGGATAGGATAAGTGCAATTAGAAGAAAATTATTATCAGGAAAGTTAAAGGATATAAGCAATGGAAAGTTTACCGCTGACTATAAGGTTAAAATCCCAAGAAATTAATTGAATGAAAAGAATTTTAGTTTTTTCGTTTCCGTTTTTGATGTTGGTTTTTGCAGGTTGCAATTCATCTGAAAAACCTGATAAATCAGGTGCAGACACCTTAAAGTCTGATGTTAGGACTACACAGAATTCAAGAGAATTAATTTTAAATAAAATTAAAAGGCTTGATAGTTTAGCCCATCTGCCTGGAGTTGTCGCACCGGATAATAAACTTGCTCAACAACTGATCAGTAGTTACAGTGAATTTGTGGACAAATATCCTTCAGATTCTTTATCTCCAAAATTTGCATTCATGTCTGTAAGTGTTGCAGTTAATACCTATTCCGACAGGCAGGCATTGGTTTTAATTGATAATGCTTTGAAAAATTACTCATCACATCCAAAGAAAATTGAGTTGTTGATGATGAAAGCTTTGGTTTATGATGATCGTTTTGGTGACAAGCCAAATGCAAAAACGGTATATGAGCAAATAATTAAAGAATTTCCGAAGACACCTGCGGCCGCTCAGGCTAAAGATGCAATTAAACTCACTGAAAAAACAGATCTTGAGTTAATCCGTGAAATGGAGAAAAAAAACGGCATAAAAAAATAGCTGTTTACATGGCATAATTTTTTGCTTTGAAGCAAAAAGTTTTGCGACATGAGTTACAGAAGAAAATCAAGTAGAAATTCCGTTAAAAGAAAAAAAAGAAAATTGTTTTTTTCGGAGCTGGTAGTCTCCAGGCCTTATCAATATTATTTTGGAAGAGATCAGTTAAAGGAAACTTATCCTGACCAATTCGATGATGATTACTCTTATTATCGTTTTCCGGAATCAAGAAGAGATTTTTACAATAAAGATTTTGGACGGGAATCCAGTAATGTTCCGGATTATTACCGAGATAATGTAATGGCAACAGCTTTTGCCGAGCGTTATCCTAAGGTAAATCAATCATCCAGAAAATTGAATAAGATTATGAGCAGACTTAGGAAAGCTAACGAGCATCAGGGTATAGAACGTTTTGCGGAAAGTATGGATGTGAATTTATACAATAATATTTTAGATGAACTTGAAAATCGTGAGGTGTTACCTTATTCAACAAATTTAGGTAAGAGAAGAGTTGAGTTTATTTCCGGCGGCGGCGGCGGTTTTTCAAGATTTGGAAAATTTGATTTGGGCAAAGATGAAACGAGGGAGGAGGAGGGTTTGGGGAGAAGGGTTGGAAAGTACAGATTCGGCAGATCGGGAAAAAGAAATTTCCGAAAAAGAAAATAATATTAATTATTTTTTGTAATGAAAAATCGTTTGATTTAGAGCAATTTTAAACCATTCTGTAAAATCTTCAGGATTTGATCTGATTAATTTTTCTGTTTCCTCAATTGATAGGTATTTAAAGTCTTCTACTTCTTCTCTATTAATTTCAGGGGTTGAATTTGTTGTTCCAATAAAAACATGATCCAATTCATGTTCGGTCATACCTTTGTCAAGATTTACTTTGTAAATGAAGCTGAAAGCTGATGTTAATTCACACTCCATACCCATTTCCTCTTTAAGTCTTCTTTTGGCAGCATTCATGATTTTTTCACCGGGGTATGGGTGACTGCAACACGTATTTGTCCAAAGTCCACCTGAATGATATTTGTGTTTTGCCCTTCTCTGTAATAACATTTTTCCATCTGAATTGAAAATGAAGACAGAAATGGCTCTGTGAAGAAGGCCCTTTTCGTGAGCTTCTATTTTCTCCATTGTTCCCAGTTCGAAATCATTATTATCAACGAGAATGACTTGATTCATTTTTTTCTGAATTGTTGGGGTATTCTATTTGTACCAATATTTCATTCTTTCTTCCAAAGATCCTGAATGGAGAGTTGTAGCCTAAAAACCTAAAATTACCAATATTTTTTATCTTTTTAGATTTCAAATACTCAAATAATTCATTTTTGTATTTGTCAATTTTTTCATCTGAAGCGTAGCCACCAAAAGAAACTGAAGCTGTATATTCAGCAGGAGTTGTATGGATGGATATTTTGGAATCGTTTGGCTTAGGAAGTTCTGAAATTTTGTGTTCGGAAGGCATGGTGAAACTCATTTTTGTGCTGCTAGTTCCAACAGACATCTCAACCGGTGCCGTCATTGCAATTTTTTTATTCTCATTATTTCCTCCAAAAATATATCCTGCAAGTGTTCTGAAGCCCTGGTTTGCAGATTCGTTGTAATTGGAGGATGTCAGATTGGTAGTGGCTTGAATTGCCTCTGGATAAAATCTTAGTTCAAATCTGCCATCTTTTGCTATTAATTTGTATTTTCTCTGTTCGATAGACATGCTGTTTTTAGTGAAACTAAAGAGTAGAACAATCGCAGACAAACATAAAAAAGCAAGCCAGAATTTTTTCATTTTTCAGATGGGCATTTTTTTGCTTTCGTAGAATTGTTTTACCTTGATTTTAAGGTCTTCTTCCTTTATTTTTGAAAAATTATCTCTTATTATTTTTTTATCTGAATCAATGTTCGAAGAATAGTTGAGAACACCTGGAACATTCATCTGTACTGTTAATCTTAAGAATCGAAGTTCTATATTATTTTTATCTCTAGAGATCGCATCTTCTAAAATTTCTTTTCCTTTATTAAAGTTGTTTAATCTGGTAAAAAAATTAAAACCGTGTTTGGCTAGTAAAATGTGAGACATGCCAAGGTATCCTTTTAAAACAGGGTCATTAAAGGTGTTTTTATTTTGAAGATACTTTATCATTGACTCTGTTTTGGCTTTGCTTTTTGTTGCTTCAAAGAATAAAGTCCTAACAGTTTTCAATTCGTTTGATTCGTTAAAAAAATTAAGAAATAAAAAAAGATTAACGAATCCAATAATTTTGATCATAGAATGTTAAGCTGATGCCGCATGTATGAGTTTAGCATGAGATAAATTTTATTGGCATTCGGTATACGTATTCTCTGGCTCATAACTTCTTCAACATTTGATTTACGTATTTTATCGAATAACTTTTTATAGTAAAAATACGCTAAATACACTCCTCTTCTTGAGCCGTAAGGCAATTTTTTTATTCCAATTAATGCTATCTGAAAATCATTTTCTATATCAGATTCAATTTTTCTTTTTTCTTCAATGGTGAAATTCTTTAGGTTGGCTTCAGGGAAATAATTTCTGCCTAGATTATTTAAATCTTCTCTCGCATCTCTTAAGAAATTAACCTTTTGAAATGCGCTTCCCAATCTCATTGCATATGGTTTGAGCTCCTGGTACATATTTTCGTTGCCATTTACAAAAACTTTAAGGCACATTAAACCAACGACTTCAGCAGACCCTAGGATGTATTTTTCATAATTGTTCTGGGTGTAGTCAACTCTGCCGAGATCCATTCTCATACTTTCAAGGAATGTGGTAATTAATTCAAGATCTATTTTGTATTTGTTGACTACCTCTTGGAAAGAATTAAGTATAGGATTGAGACTGATTCCGGTCTCTATTGCTTCAAAAGTGTCTTGTGAAAATTTATCTAATAAATACGGTTTGTCATATTCATGAAAGCTGTCCACTATCTCATCTGCAAATCTCACAAAACCATAAATACCATAAATAGGTTCACGGTATTCCTCATTGAGAAATTTTATACCCAGAGAAAAGCTGGTGCTGTAGGAAGTGGTAGTGATTTTGCTACACTTTTTTGTTAAGGTGTCGAATTTAGCTTTCATAAGTTATTCGTTTAAGGTTTTTATTAGTTCTTCCGCCGCTATTTGACCAGATATGAGTGCCGGAGGTACCCCAGGGCCAGGAACGGTCAGTTGGCCACAGTAGAGTAGATTTTTAAGTTTTTTGTTTCTGAGTCTGGGTTTCAATATTGCCGTTTGTTTCAAAGTATTTGCCAAACCATATGCATTTCCTTTACATGAATTGTAGTCTTTTGTAAAATCATCTAAACAATAACTACGTTTAAAATCAATAGCGTTTTCTACATTTTCGCCGCAGAATTCCTCTAACCTCTTAATCATTATTTCAAAATATTTTTTCCTTTGTTCCTGACTGTCTTTTAGTCCTGCAGCAAGTGGCATCAAAAAGAAGAGATTTTCATGACCTTCAGGCGCTACTGTTTTATCAGTTTTAGAAGGACAGCATACATAAAATAGTGGCTTTGTTGGCCATTTTGGATCCTTGTAAATTTCGTCTGAGTGAAGTTGGAGGTCCTCATCAAAAAATAAATTGTGATGTCTGAGTTTATTTAATTTTTTGTTCAAACCTACATAATATATGAGGCAAGATGGTGAAAAAACACGTTTGTCCCAATAATTTTCAGAATAGTTTCTAAATTCAGACGAAAGTAACTTTTCTGTATGTGCATAGTCTGATGATCCAATGATTCCGTCAAAAGTGAATTCTCCTTTTGTGGTTGTTACAGATTTTACTTTTTTACCTGATGTGTTGATGCTTGATATTTCTTCGCTTGTACGTATTTTAACACCGAGCTCAACAGCCACTTGTTTCATGGCTGAGGTAATTTTTGAAAAGCCACCTTGTGGATACCAAGTTCCTTGAACTAAAGCAGAATAGTTCATCATGCTGTATAATGCTGGAATATTTTCCGGCGATCCTCCCAAAAACAAAATTGGAAATTCCATAAGTCTAATCAGCTTTTCACTCTTGAAGAATTTTCTGATGTGTGTTTTGAAGGAGTTGAAAAGATCAAGTTTTGTAGCATTTCTAAGCGTAGTTAAGTTCGCGAACTCAAAAAGACTAGAGGAGGGCTTGTAAATAAAATGTTCGAATGACACGTTGTACTTAAGCTCAGCTTCAGCTAGAAATGTTTTAAGTTTATTCGCTCCATTTTCCTCTTCCCGGTCAAATATTTTATAAGTTTCTTCAATGGAGGATGGGATATCCATAATATCATCTTTACTGAAAATCATTGCGAAACCAGGGTCCAATAATGTGAGGTCGTAATAGTCAGAGGTTTTTTTCCCGAATAAGGAAAAGAACTTTTCGAAGACATCGGGCATCCAATACCAGCTTGGGCCCATATCAAAAAAATACCCCTGTTCAGAAAAAGTTCTTGCTCTACCACCGGTTTGCTCGTTTTTTTCAAATATCGTTACGTCATTTCCAGATTTGGCTAAAACACACGCAGCCGATAACCCGGAAAATCCTGAACCTATCACAGCTATTTTTTTTGTTGTTTGGTTCATTATGGTGTGTTTTTACTTATAATGTCTAATTTTTGTAAACGTAAATTAAACAATAATATTTTCAATGCATTATTACATGAGTGGTTTTTCATAATAATCAGTGGCTATCTTTAAGGTTGAAATATTGTTTCGCTTCCGCAGGACTTGAAAGAAATTTTACGTTGCTCGGGAATTTGATGTTGTTTTTATATTCGTAATTTCCACAAAGAATTATTATCTGAGATGGCATGTTTTTAGACAATTCCTTAATGTATTTTTCAACCTCATCAAATGGAAGTAGTTTAATGATAAAAAATATTAAATGAGTTGGTTTAGTTTCCTTTTCAGACTCTACTATGTTGATCAGAGGCATTCTTGTCCCTAGATATATGGTCTTATATCCTCCCTTAAGCAACAGGTAGTTGAAATAAAGCAGACCAATTTCATGATCCTCGTCTTCCGGTAGATAAAGTATGCATTTAACTGTAGAGCTCTCAGGTTCTTGTATTGCATCTATGGCACTAAACAACTTTTGTTTTACGAGGCTTGAGAAAAAATGTTCTTGAGCGGGATTTATTTCCTCTGCCTGCCAGAGAACACCAATTTTATTGAGAGTAGGGAACAAAACTTTTTCAATGGTGTTTTGCATGCCCAGTTTAAGAATTCCTGTGTTAAAAGTTTTTTCAAAATGATATTTATCAAAACTCAAAGACGCAACAATCAACTCGTTAATAAGAACAGACTCCAGATTTATGCCATCTTCCTTGTTTTCAAGACATTTTTTCAATTCTTGGTTTATCTGAGGCTCTGTTAATCTACTGATCTCCGAAATTTTGTATCCCGTATCAATTAATGTGCTTACGTTCAGAATTTTTTTAAGATCCTGGTCGTCATAATAACGAATGTTGGTTTCTGTTCTTTTAGGTACTAAAAGTTTGTAACGTTTTTCCCATATTCTAATGGTGTGCGCCTTAATCCCAGAAATCGTTTCAAGATATTTTATTGAGTAAAACATAAATTGTTTAACTTAGCGACATCAAAATTAAACAAATAAATCAAATGTCCAAATTTATTGCGATAAACTTCAACAAAAAGTTTTCAAAACAGCTGAATGCAACAAACAGCAAAATTTTCCTGTTATTTTTTATTTTATCAATGATATCGCATAAAATTTATTCTCAGGATTGTACAATTAAGGGAAAGATTATCGACGTAGATAACAGAGAGCCGCAGGCTTTTGCAAACATTGTTATTCAGGGTACAAACACAGGAGCTACGACAGACATTGAAGGTAACTACATCATATCAAATTTAAAACCCGGAATATATACTATAATTGTTAATATGGTTGGTTACGAAAATCAAACCATTCCTGAGGTCAGTGTAAATAATATTAAACCTACCGTATTAAATATTGAACTTAAGTCGAGCTCAGTAAACTTAAGTGAAGTCGAAGTAAACTTTAATCGTTTTGAGAAATCTGATGATTCCCCACTTTCTAAGTTTACGATTCGTTCTACAGAAATAATGAGGAATCCGGGAGGTAACCGTGATATCTCTAAGGTAATTCAATCATTACCCGGTGTAGCCTCAACTGCCTCATTCAGAAATGACATTATCATAAGGGGTGGTGCACCAAACGAAAATAGGTTTTTTCTGGATGGTATTGAAGTTCCAAACATCAATCACTTTGCAACACAGGGTTCCAGTGGAGGTCCTGTGGGTTTGATTAATGTAAATTTTATCAATCAGGTTGAATTTTATTCAGGTGCTTTTCCTGCTGCCAGAGGAAATTCATTGAGTTCTGTTTTAGAGTTTAAGCAAAAGAATGGTAACCCAGATCGTTTTGCTACCACCTTTATGCTGGGCTCCAGTGATGTTGGATTAACCTTTGACGGGCCTATTGGTAAAAAGGCTGATTTTATTTTTTCATTGAGAAGATCATACCTTCAGTTTATATTTTCCGCACTTAAGTTACCTTTTCTTCCCACCTATAACGATGCACAATATAAGGTAAACGTTTACCTTAACGAAAAAAACACACTTACTTTTATTGGTCTTGGTGCGGTAGATCAATTCAGTTTGAATACCTCAGTTAATGATGGTATCACCGATTCAAGTATTCTAGAAAGGAATAAATATATTCTTGGTTATTTACCTGTTAATGAACAATGGAACTATACGTTTGGAGTAAAGTACACGCATTATGCAAAAAATGGATTTCAAAACATCATTTTTAGCAGGAACATGCTGAACAATACAACATTTAAATATTTTAATAATGATGAATCTTCACCTGAAAATAAGATACTTGATTATAAGTCCCGTGAACAGGAGAATAAATTCCGATTTGAAAACAATTGGAGAAAGTCAGGTTGGAAGATTGGTTACGGAGTAAACTACGAATATGCGATATATACCAATGAGACCTACAACCGTTTATTCGTTCCTGGTGGTATAATAAAAGTAGATTTTAATTCGAGATTGGACATGAATAAATACGGTGGATATTTTCAAGTGAGCAGACAGTTGGCCAACAACAGACTTACCTTATCACTCGGAACAAGAATGGATGGTAATGATTTTTCCGCTGAAATGAATAATCCTTTGCAACAATTCTCTCCAAGGTTATCGGCTTCTTATAAATTGACAGAAAAATGGTTTCTTAATTTTAATACCGGCAGATATTTTCAATTACCGGCTTACACAGTGTTGGGATATCGCGATTCATTGAATCAACTAGCTAACAAGAATAATGGAGTAAAATATATACAATCTGATCATGCTGTCTTTGGAGTGGAGCATTTACCTGAGCAGAATACCAAAATTTCTGTTGAATCATTTTATAAGCAGTATTCGAATTACCCTATGCTCATTAAGGAGGGTATCTCGCTTGCTAATCTGGGATCTGATTTTGGTGTAATCGGAAATGCGCCGGTTAATTCAACTTCAAAAGGCAGGAGTTACGGATTGGAGGTTTTGATTCAGCGAACAATTAAAAAAGGTTTTTATGGAATTTTGGCCTATACATTTGTAAGAAGTGAATTTGCTAACGCGGTGGGTGACTATGCTCCATCATCATGGGATAACAATAATATATTGACAATTACAGCAGGTAAGCAGTTTAAACGTAACTGGGAAGTTGGTTTTAAGTTCAGATATTTTGGCGGCGCACCTTATACACCATATGATTTGAATTCAAGCTCACTGAGGAACGTTTGGGATATAACAGGTCAGGGCGTTTTTGATTACAGCAGAATCAACTCTAATCGCTTACCGGCCTCACATCAATTAGACATTAGAATCGATAAGAAAATTTATATCAAAAAAACTGCGCTCAACATTTATTTGGATATTCAAAATTTATACAATCGAAAAATTATACTTCCGTCCTCCGTTACTGTGGTGCGTGATCAAAGCGGAAATCCGATTGTTAATCCTGCAGATCCAAATAGATACATTTTGAAAGAAATTAAAAATGAGTCCGGTACAGTTTTGCCAGCGATAGGAATTATGTTTGAATTTTAATATGAAAAAAAAAATTGCAATATTTTGGTTCAGAAGGGATCTAAGAATTGAGGACAATGCAGGGCTTTATTACGCATTGAAGTCTGGGCTTGATGTAATTCCAATTTTCATTTTTGATAAAAACATTCTTGACTCCCTTGAGAATAAGGAAGACCGAAGGGTTGATTTCATACATCAGTGTCTTGAAAATCTTCAGAAGGAATTTTTAAAATATCAATCAACTTTATTGGTTTTTCATAGCTCACCAAGTCTTGCCTTTGAAGAGTTAACTAAAAAATTTGAGGTAGAAGAAGTCTATACAAATCATGATTATGAGCCTTATGCAATGCAACGGGATCAGAAAATCTCTGATTTTCTCAAATCAAAAGGCATAATTTTTAAAACCTTTAAAGACCAGGTAATTTTTGAACGCTCTGAAGTAGTGAAGGCAGATGGTAAACCTTATACCGTGTTCACGCCCTTTTCAAAAGTATGGAAACAGAAATTATCAGATGATCATTTAAAATCCTTTACTTCAGAGAAACTCCTTGGTAATTTACACAAACATAAATACATTTCAGTTCCATCACTCAGTGAAATCGGATTCTTAAAGACAGATTTAAACGCTCCATCAATCAATGCAAATGAAGAAATCATCCGTCATTATGAGGATAAAAGAAACTTTCCTTTTTTAGAGGGTACCACAAGATTGGGGATTCATTTAAGATTCGGAACCATCAGCGTTCGTAAACTTGCAAGAAAAGCGAGGTCTTTGAACGAACAATTTTTAAATGAATTGATATGGCGAGAATTTTTCATGGCTATTTTATTTCATTTTCCTCACGTTGTAACCCAAAGTTTTAAGAAAGAATATGATAATATAGATTGGAGAAGAGATGAATCAGATTTTAAAAAATGGTGTCGGGGTGAGACGGGCTATCCTATTGTTGATGCGGGAATGAGGCAATTGAACGAAACGGGTTGGATGCATAATAGAGTAAGAATGATCGTTGCGAGTTTTCTAACCAAACATTTGCTAATTGATTGGAGGATGGGAGAGGCCTATTTCGCAGAAAAGTTAATCGATTACGAATTGTCTGCTAATAATGGTAACTGGCAGTGGGCCGCAAGCACAGGTTGTGATGCGGCTCCATATTTCAGGATCTTTAATCCAAGTGAACAAGTAAAAAAGTTTGACCCTGATTTAAAATATATCAGAACTTGGGTAAAGGACTTGGAAGAAATTTCTTATCCTCAACCCATAGTGGATCATAAATTTGCAAGGGAAAGGGCACTTAAAACCTATAAGCTTGGATTGCAGAGAATTTGATTTTAATTAATAAAACGTATTTGTAAATTTTCTTAATCATTGGAATAAAATTTTACCCCTCAGTAATTAAATTAAAAAAGTAGTAATGATTGTGTTTGAAGCTTTCTTTGTTAAAAAGATGGAGCGCTTATAGTTCGGTATTTGTGTTTTAAATTACCCTTGTAATATTTGTAATTTGAATCCATTTCAATGGTAAATACCAATTCTTTGCTTGCAGATTGTCCGGGTTTTAGTTCAAAAATCCACGATACCTCACCTGTTTCCTTATTGAGATTACCCTCTGAATATTTTTCTATTTCTACCTCAGCTGATTTGGTTTGCGAAATAGGGAATTGATCTGCCAATTCAAATTTAATAGGGAAAGAATTGTTGTTTTTCAACTCATATTTGTAGGCATTTGTTACTTCCTTTTTTTTGCCGATAGTTGAAACTTTAAAATATTTTTGGTCTGCCATTTCACTTCTCTTTAAAAATATACTGTTGTCTTTTCCAACGGGAAAAAGCAGTGTGTCTTTTGCTTCACTGAATTTTAAAATTGATTTACCAATTGAATTACCTCCAAATGAAATATTGGCAATCCCGTCAACAAATCCAAGGGTATCCCAGTTTGTCACCTGCGCTACTAGGTAAACCTCCGGATCAAGACTGGGAAACCCATAATAGTAAAAAATAGCAGGTAGACTGACGGTCTTTATGGGAAATGTAAAAACAGTGTTGTTTGATTTTAAAGAGTATTTTTCTCTCAGCTTTTTTAATTTCAAAAGCGAAGGAATACTGATTTCTTTGTATTCAACACCTTCAAGTTTGTCGATTTGTTGTTGCTCTGCGTTATGGCTGTTTTTGGCATCGTTGTTATTCTGTATATTACTGTTGTTGTAATTACCTCCATCAAGTGCCCATGGTGTTTTTGGTTTAGGCAAATCTGAAGGAGACTCTAACGGGAATGAAGAGGATAGATTTAATTCGATATTGTCCCAGTCCTCTCCGGTTTGACTCATGGCTTTGGCTAGATATTTTACTTCAATTGTTTTGTTTGAAGAGCTTTCAATTGAAATTTCATACGCAGGACTCCATCCAATTCCGCCACAAACGTATTGAATCTTCATAGGCTCACTTAAATTTCCGTCAATTGAAACAATTAATTTTAGAATTCCAGCATTTTCATTTTTAAGTTCAATGCCTTCTAATTTTTTTGCATCTTCAATTTTTTTCTCAATTTCTCGAAGTTCTTTTTTTATTTGGATTATTTTTTCAGAGTAGAAGGCAGTCATTGTTTTAAGGTCTTCAACTTTTGTAACAAAACCAGCCTCATTAAATTTTGCTTCGATAAGGCTCATTTGTTTGTTTAATGCATCTTTTTTATCAATAAGTTGATTGAATTCTTCCTTCGTAAGTTTTCTAATAACAGATTTATTCAGTATGGTAATTTCTTTATTGCCTACTTTAAGTGAACTTAAAATGAGTTTAGAGGAAAGGTTTTTGAAAATTAATTCATTCATCCCCGGTTTTAGTTCAGTTGTTGCAGTTCTAACCACCAATGCACCCGAATGATAAATGGTAACGCGATCCACTTTTGTCTGCATATCTATCTCAATAGAGAATATATTATTTAAAACGCAAATAACGGTGAAGAAGCAGATTGAAATTCTTTTCATGGAATTTTTTAATTAATATCAAATTTGAAAATTATCACTTGATCTAAGTTAACAAATTTGTTTTATTAATTTTCAGACCTTTCTTTTTCGATTTGAAGAATGTTATTTTGAATATCTTTCATAATGTTATTTGCCCACCAGCTCGCATAAAAATTAAATGTAGTTGTTAATTTAAAATTGCTCCAAAGATGGAGTCTACAAGTTTTATCATTCAGACGTTCCAGTTCATAGGTTCCGTTCAAAACATCAAAATATTTACCACCTACAACCAAATGTTCATCCATGGTGGTCAATGGAATTTCATGTGGTAATGCCTTAATTGTAAAAGACATTTTTTTATTATCAATATATTCTGTTACTGTTTCATGAAAAACGAGTCCGTTAGTGAATATTGCTTTCCTGTATGCGCCTACACCTTCGAAGTTTAACTCTGCTTTCACAGGTCTTGGAAAGTTGAGTAAGTTCGTTAGCCATCCTTTGTCTTGTTCTTTTTTGATTTCACGCACTCGTGTTACGTTATCCCATATTTTTTCCGCAGGAGCATTAATATCTATGTAAGTATACGCTTTGTAAGGTGAAGAATCTGCTCCAATATAGTTTTCAATTGGAGAGATGATAAATGGGAGTAAAGTAATTACTGATACATAAATTTTGTTGTCTTTTTTTCTTAGTTTAAAAAATCCTCCAACAAGTCCACCAATAGAAGCTGCAATTAAAAAAATGGGTAAAATCATAACAAGACATGGCCAGCCTTCAATTGCAAAAAACAGCGTGATAAGGAAAAATGCAAAAATCGGAATCCACGGAACAAAAATTCTGTAACTGATTTTCTTCACTTTCTCTTCATTTGAAAAATAAACGGTCAAAGCTCCTACTATTGAAGGAAGTAAAAAAAGAAAGGTTTTAGACATCATATTAAATACTCCACTCCATGTAGATTCTCCAAATACTGTTCTCAATAAGAGTGCATATATTGTTGGTATGGCAAGAATTTTTAATATTGCAAATAATTTTTGTTTGTTCATTTTAGATATGTTCAATTATAAAACAAATTAAATCAATTTACTAAATATTAGTTATAGATTTCCTCTAAAAGAAATCTGAAAATTATTTAGATAGAATTGAAAACTCAACCCTTCTGTTTTTTGTCCGACCCGCTTCGGTATTATTATTTGTTACAGGTTTTGATTCACCGTAGCCTTTTGCTAATAATCGTTTAGAAGCAATACCTCTTTCAACTAAATATTTTACAACTGATTCTGTTCTTTGTTGTGATAACTTAATATTGTAA
>JBKCIQ010000154.1:0-7959 GCA_046302135.1 Bacteroidota bacterium
AGACTATCCAGAAAAATTTAATCAACAATGATCAAGTTAAATTAGTTTCATAAAAAATTAATTTATTATTTATAATTGGTTAATTTGCGGTATGTTAACTAGGATAAAATTCATTTTTATTTGCTTGTTTATTTATTTGGATGTTTCAATAGCCCAAACTTTCAGCAACAATGTAGGCGGATTAATCCCTGATAATAATACATACATATCATTTCCAATTAGTATTTCAGGAATTACTAATAACATTAATACAAACGTATTTGGTTTGCAAAAAGTTACATTGAATATCGATCATAATTCTGTAGGTGACCTGAGAATAAAACTTGAAGCTCCTGACGGAACACAATATGTATTGACTTCATTTAATGGAGGGACAGGAAATGACTACACCAACACAGTTTTTTCAGATACGAGTTCCATATCTATCAATAATGGAACACCACCCTTTAACGGAGTGTTTCATCCTGTTGATGACCTTGCTCTTTACAACAATGGTCAAAACCCAAATGGCATATGGAAACTTAACATACGAGACGCAAACTCAGGAACTCAAGGCAGTGTAATTTCCTGGAGCCTTACCTTTAGCAACACCCCTGCAGGATTTTTTAACTTTACAGATAGCAATTTACCGATAGTGGTTATTAATACCAATGGACAGAGCATTTCAAATAATTTTGAAATTCCTGCATCAATGGGAATTATTTACAACGGACCCGGATTAAGGAATTATCTTACTGACTCATTTAATTTATACAATAATCCAATTTCAATTGAAGTTCGAGGGCAATCATCAGTAGGATTTCCACAGAAACAATATAGAATAGAAACTCAAGACACAACGGGTATGAACTTAAATGTTTCGCTATTTGGAATGCCTGTAGAAAACGACTGGATTTTATATGCACCATACAACGACAAAAGTTTGATGCGAAACGTTTTGACTTACAAAATTGCCAGAGATATGGGACAATGGGCTGCCAGAACAAGATTTTGCGAGGTTGTTTTAAATGATTCTTATGCAGGAGTGTATGTCTTTATGGAGAAAATAAAAAGAGACAATGGAAGGGTCGATATAAAAAAACTACTTTCAACTTATACCTATGGTAATTTTTTAACCGGTGGCTATATTTTTTCTATTGATAAAGATCCTCCTCAATGGACTTCCTCTATTACACCCAATAACTCCAACTCAGGACAAAGTATAGGTTATCATCACGTATACCCTGAGCCAGACACAATACAACCCATTCAAAGTGCATATCTGCAAGCATACGTTGATAGCTTTGAACAAGCGTTAAAGGACTCAAATTTTCAAGATCCAATTAACGGTTACAGAAAATTTGCAAGCGCAAAATCATTTTCAGATTATTTCATTATCAATGAAATTTCCAACAATGTTGATGGATACCGATTGAGTACATATTTACACAAGGATAGAAATTCTGTAGGTGGACTTATTAAAGCCGGACCGGTGTGGGACTACAATTTGGCATGGCATAACGCTAACTACTGCAATGGAGAACGCTACGATGTATGGGCATATCAATTTAACTCAGTTTGTCCCGGTGATTATTGGCAAGTTCCATTTTGGTGGGATAAACTAGTAAACGATTCTACTTTTCAAAAACAGACTTATTGTCGTTGGCTGGAGTTACGGTCTACCACTTTAGATACCTCAAATTTATTTCATGTCATAGACTCAATGGCATCAGAGATTGACGAGGCAAAAGAAAGACACTTCGAAAAATATTCTATTCTGGGAAATTATGTATGGCCAAATCCGAGTCCGCTCGCAACATCATATGATGAAGAAATCAGAAACACAAAAGACTGGATCGTAAATAGACTTGCCTGGCTAGACTCAAATATGATCGGAAAGCAACATTCACCCTGTTCTCAAATTTCAGCCTCAATTCAAGATCAGAATAAAACTACTAAATTTTCAATCTACCCTAACCCAACTAAAAACTACCTTAGAATAAATATTGAAATTCCGTTAGAAGGAAGGTATCGTCTAGAAGTTTACGATCTACTTGGTACTAGAAAGCATCTAATTGCTGATGAATATTTATTAGCTGAAGAATATGCCTTCTCATTAAACACTGAGGCAATTTCACTTGAGAATGGCGTTTACTTCATCAGGTTAACACACGAAGAAGGAAAAACAGTTTTACAAAAGTTTATCAAAGAATAGCTGAAAACAATCTAAATAATATTAATTACTATTAATATTGTGTTGATTATTATTCCTAGAATGAATAGATTGATTACCCACTTTAGTGGTGCTTGACCAATTGCAACAACATTTCCTGCCATAGAAGAGGAAACATTTAAAGCTAATTGCCAAACCGCCGAATTATTTCTATCAATTAGCATTGCAGCCAACCCGCCCCAAATACTTCCAACAAGTATTACCATGGCAATAATTGAAAAATAATTATCTTCATTATTTTTCAAAAAAACATTGTACTTACGCATTAAGAGTTCCATATTATTTAATTATGGCATCAAAATTCAGCTAAATAAAAGTTTTTGGAAATGATTGTCAGCACTCAACCGAATGAGGAATATCATCGATATTAGAAAAAACAGAGATATTTATTTTTTCAGGAAGTACAATTGTCCTGAATCTTAAATCAGAACTCAAGTCAATATTCAACAACCCAAAAATATCATCAAATATTCGCTTTAGCGTAGTAACAACATCTAACTGAAACAAAAAATTTAACTCACAAAATATATCTCCATTTTTCAATCTTAAATAAGTCTTAATTAATATTGTATCATCAAAATTCCCGATTCCCAAAAAAACAACATTAAAGGAACAAGGATTTTTATCAAACGAATTAAAAACATAATTATCCTTAATCAATAACTCAAAATAATCAAACTCAGTAGCCCAGTATTTAAATTTATCCCAAAAAATATTTTTGAAAATTAAATTTCCATCAAGTGATTTTAACTTTAAACCTGCATTCATTTCTTGAGAAAAATCACATAATCGTAAAAGGGACTGAGAGAGCATATTGTAGGTTAATTATTGCAAGAGTTGAAATGAATTCTGAATTCATTAAGAGACAGCAACTCCTTGTCCAAAATGATTTTTATCTCATTATAAAAATAGAAAAGCCGGACTTCACTGACTTCATTGCTCGTTAAGTTTTTTAAATTATCGAGTAGAACAATAAGGTCACTATTCTTTAAGATTAAGGCTGTACATTTTAGTCTATGCAAAGCAACAAATAAACCCTGCACATCCTTATTTAATACACTATTTAATAAATTACCCATCACAATTTTCACTTCCTTATCAAAAACATCAATTAATTCAATCCATGACTCTAAATCCTGAATTGAGCTCTCAATGAAATAATTTATAAGTGGATGACTGACCATTCGCATAATTGATAAAGAATACATGCCAAAAAATGTAAACTTTAATAATACTCACATTTGAAAAATAATTTCTAAAAAAACAAAACTGAATATCAAAAAGTTAATGAATAATTAAATTAAAAATTCAGATATCAACAATCAATTAAAATAATTAATTATAACTATAAAAATATATTGAGGAAATTATTCCATTCATTAAACAAATGAAATAAGATCAACATATGTAAATCATTGCTAAGGTTAATTACATAAGATATCTTCGAAGTAATCTAAAAAATATATTTGAAAAATATAATTCAAAAAAATATTCTTATCGTGGATGACGATTTGATGTTTACGATGCTTTTAAGCAAAACTTTAAAGGAAAATAAACTACCTACTTTTTGTAGCTCCAGTGCGATAGAGGCATACCACTCTATAAAAAAGAACAGTCCGGATTTAATTTTATTGGATATCATTTTACCTGACCTTAACGGATTAGAATTCATAAGCTTCATGAGGTATTGTATGCTAGAACTTAATACTCCCGTTATTTTAATGTCTGTACTTAACTCAGAAGAAATTGTTAACACGGGGATGCGACTGGGTGCATCTGAGTATTTTCAAAAACCTTTAGACTTTAATTTATTGATTCCCTCCGTTAAAAAGTATTTACAATAAATGCAAACAGGAATATACACTAGTGATAAATTAAAAATTTGCGTATTTGAAGAGGATACGGAATATTTGAAATATCTAACCTATACGCTAAGCTTAATAAATTATAGTAATATTATATCCTGTAGCAATATTGAAAATCTTTCAAAAGAGCTTGAGGTTTCAACTGAAGTTTTATTAATTACATGCATATATAATGATTTTGACAAAATCGACAATTTCTTTAAGTTGATTAAAAAAATCAATCTTGAAACCAAAATAATTGTAGTTTCTGGAATAATTGATTCTTCAATTATTTTTCAGTGTTTCAAGAATGGAGTCATTGATTTCATAGAAAAGAATGGGGACACAAAAAACAAACTTATTAATAGAGTAAATTCCGTACTTGTAAACGAGAACAAAATTACACAGGCCGGTATTCCGAAATTAACTTTTAAAAAACAAAATGTAAAATCATTTATTATTGGAAATAGTCCTGCAATTCGTAAAATTGATGGGTTGATTGAGAAAGCATCCAAATCGATGATCAACGTACTGATAACAGGTGAAACAGGAACAGGCAAAGAATTAGTTGCAAAATTCATTCATCAAGATTCAGTCAGGGGGAATCATCCTTTAATAACTGTAAATATGGCTGCAATCCCAAAAGAACTCAGTGAAAGTGAGTTATTCGGACATGAAAAGGGGGCATTCACAGGAGCATCAAATCAGCGGATAGGAAAATTTGAAAGTGCGACTAACGGAACACTTTTCCTCGATGAAATTGGAGAAATGGATTATTCACTACAGGCAAAAATTTTACGAGTTTTACAGGAAAAAGAAATTGTGCGCGTTGGTGGTAATAAAACTATTAAAATCAACTGCAGAATTATTGCTGCAACAAATAGGAATTTACAAGAAGAAGTACAAAATGGCAATTTTAGGGAAGATTTATATTACAGGCTTTATGGACTTTGCATTGAGTTACCACCTTTAAGAGAAAGAGGTAATGATAAAATTTTGATCGCAGAAAAAATCATAGAAAACTACTGCAAAGAAAACAATTTACCAATTACTAAAATGACAGAGGAAGCTAAAGAAAAGATAAATGCTTACTCTTTTCCGGGCAATATTAGAGAACTTAAATCTTGCATTGAGCTTGCGATTGTAATGAGCAACGGCGTAGAAATTCTACCGTCTGACATTCAATTAAACAAAAGCCTGAACATCACAAGTCTCCTAACAAAAGAAAAAACAATGGATGAATATCAAAAACATATCGTAAAACATTTTCTTGATAGATACAATAAAAATGTTGTTAAAGTAGCAGAGCGGCTTTCTTTGGGCAAATCTACTATTTACAGAATGATTAAAGAAAATGAGGAATATTTTTACCCGAAAAAATGAACAAGAAAATGCTTTATTTTTTCTTTCTGTAAAGGTCCGATTTTAATAGGCCCAAACTATTAAAAAAATGCACAAATGAGGTTCCCAATACGCCAAATCCGTATTTCATACTTCTGCTGAAATTAATTGATGAGGCTTCTTCAAAATATTTAGTAGGACAGGTTATTTCAGCAATATCAAAGCCCGCGAAAAAAATCTGTGAAATCATTTGATTATCAAAAACAAAATCATCAGAGTTAGCATGGTAATCTATTGTTTCAAGTATCTCTTTGGAGAATGCCCTGTATCCAGTATGGTATTCAGATAGCTTTTGGTTGATCAAAACATTCTGTGTAAAAGTCAGCCAGCGATTAAAAACATATTTATAAAGGGGCATCCCTCCCTTCAAGGCACCTTTACCCAATATTCTAGAACCAAAAACAGCAGGATAAAGACCGCTGGCAATCATATGAGCCATACTAGGAATCAACATTGGTGTGTATTGATAATCCGGATGCAACATGATAACTATATCTGCATTTAGTTCCAGGGCTTTATCATAACATGTTTTTTGATTACCTCCGTATCCCTTATTTTTTTCGTGCCTGATAATATGTTTTATTCCGATTTGTCTCCCAATTTCACTTGTATTGTCTTTGCTGCAATCATCTACAAGAACTACGTCATCCACAATATCAAATGAGATTTCTTCATAGGTGCGTTTAAGCGTTAATTCTGCATTGTAGGCAGGAAGAACTACTACTATTTTTTTACCGTTTATCATGGAGTTCAAAAATAAAAAAAATTAGGCATATAATTGTTGTTAAGTAATTAAGCATACAGTTAATTTTAGGTTTCGAATTAATAAATTTGCAGGAATATCCCGGATGAAAAAAATTCATTTTTATCTAATAAGAAGTTATCTGCCTCCTTTCACATTAACTCTTTTAATTGGGATGTTCATTTTTTTTATCATTTTCATTTTTGTTTATATTGACGAAATTGCGGGCAAAGGAGTTGACAATTGGACTTTGACACAATTACTATTTTACAGTTTTATTTCCAATTTACCTACAGCCGCTCCTTTGGCTGTGTTACTTTCATCTATAATGACCATGGGTAACTTTGCAGAAAACTATGAGTTGGCAGCACTCAAGTCCTCAGGGATGTCACTTTTTGCAATAATGCGTCCTTTGATTTTTTTAATTTTATTCATTTCCATAGGCATTTTCCTCTTTTCAAATTACACAATGCCAATTATATCCTTGAAAGCAGGAAGATTGCTGTGGGACGTGAGGCAAAAAAAACCAACTTTCAATATTAAACCCGGAATCTACAATTCTGGTCTTGAAAATTACAGAATTAAGGTAAACTCAAAAGCAGAAGACGGGGTGAGAATGAAAGGCATTTATATTGCAGATCACTCTAAGGGACAAGGTAACAATGTACAATTGTTGGCAGATAGCGGAACTATCAAAACAACAAAAAAAGGAGATTTCCTAGTAATAAATATTTTCAACGCAGTACAGTATCGGCAATTAATGGAAACTGATGAAAACTACCGAACAAGACCAATGCTTACAATGAACTTCAAACAACAGGAAATCAAAATAGACCTTTCAGAACTTAAGATGCAAAATACCCAAGAAGCACTTTTCAAAAGTAATTACCAAATGCTTAATTTGAACCAACTGAATCATGCACTTGATAGTTTTAGAACGAAAGAAAAACAAATTAAAGCAGGAATTAATGATCAAATTTCAAAACATTTTACTCCGCTTGCAGATAGGCAAAATAAAAATGAAACCAAAACACATATTAAACTTGTAGATTATCTTAAGCATTTTGGATTAAATGAACAAAATCAGATTTTTGACAAAGCGCTTGAAAAGTTAAGAAGTACAGATAGTTATATTAATTCAACAATAGAACACGAACTATTTTCCAGTCAGTTCAATCAAATTAAATTTAGAGCAGAATGGCATAAGAAATTGAGCTTACCTTTTGCTTGCCTTGTACTGTTTTTTGTCGGTTCTCCTTTGGGTGCTATAGTAAGAAAGGGAGGCCTAGGAATGCCGGTTGTAATTTCTGTCATCTTGTTCATCATATATCACGTGGTAAAAACCTCACTGGAAAAATCTTTTTTAGAAGGTGCGAGCGGCATTTTTACCGGACTATGGGGCTCCACGTTTATCTTTTTGCCGTTGGGAATTTGGTTAACATGGATGGCTGCAAACGATTCGGCAATTTTTGAAAAAAGCAGTTATAAATTTTTTCTACATCTATTTCAAAAAAAGAAATGAAATCTAAAATACTTTTTTTATTCATTTTAATTTTTCAATTGAATAATTTACTGAAAGGCTGTGATTGCGGTAATTTTCCTCTACTAACAAAGGAATTAATCAATAAAAACAAAAAACTTATTGTTTTTAGAGGCAAAGTTCTTAACAGCGGCAAATGTGATAAAATAGCCACTTGTAATTTTGAAGTTTCCGAATTATTCCAAGGAAGCGCCACAAAAGTTATTACTGCTTTTTATGA
>JBKCIQ010000155.1:0-3707 GCA_046302135.1 Bacteroidota bacterium
AGTTCAATATTTAATTGGTTTTCCGGATTTTGGTTTTCTTCCATTTTTTTAGGATTGAATACTCAAATTTACAACTTTAAGTTTATTTCTTTCAAAACTTTTATCAGTATTGTTTTAAATCTGAATCTGAATTTATTGATAGATTTGCATCATGGTATTTTCTTTGGTAGAATTTTTTATTAAAAGATTGTTGTCATTTCGCCGTCAATTACTTTTGTTTATTCCTACTTTATTTTTAGTTTCTTCAACTCATAAATATTATCACTCTCACTGTACACTTGAGCTCAATCATAAAACCGGTAATGCCGAGGCCGTAATTGAAGTCTTTTGGCATGATTTGGAGGTTTCTATTAGTAAAAATTCCTCCAAACAGGTAAAGGTAACGGATAAAGATTTCCCTCAATCTTTGAAATCTTATTTGGAGAATAGTTTTGTTCTTAAGGATAGTTTGAAAAAGACACTTCCTTTTCAATTGGTTGGGCATGATATAAAAAATGATGAAATGAATATTTATCTTGAATTTGAAAAAGTTAAGAATTGGTATGGAATGCAATTAGAAAACAGTTTAATGATTAAAGAATACCCTGAACAAATAAATCAGGTTAACCTTAAATCAGGTGCAAGAAAAAATTCATTGGTTTTCACTTCAAAAGTTACAACTCTTTCTTTAAAATGAAACTATGATCTCAATTGTTGTTGCGGCAGATATAAATAATGTTATTGGAAACGAGAACAAGCTTATTTGGCATCTGCCGGCTGACTTGGCATATTTTAAAAAGGTTACAATGGGTAAAACAATTGTAATGGGCCGAAAAACTTTTGAATCCATTGGCAGGCCCCTTCCAGGAAGAAAAAATGTTATCATAACTCGGAACCAAAGTTATTCACCCGAGGGTGTGTTTGTTTATCATAATCCGGATGAGGTCATTGCTGAATTTTCAAACCAAGAGCTAATGATTATTGGAGGTGCCGAGATTTATAATTTATTTTTGCCCATTACTGAAAAGATTTATTTAACTAGAGTACATCATTCATTTGAAGGCGACACAATTTTCCCAAGTTTAAATAACTCCGAATGGAAAATTATTAGCGAAGAATTTCATTTAAGAGATGAAAAAAACCATTACGATTATACTTTCATGTTGTATGAAAGGATAAGGTAGATTTATTTCAAATCAGATTTTTCGGTTTTTTATCAGTTATTAGGAGTAGCATGATAAATGAAATTGCTCCGTTGTAAATGATTAATTCAGGCCCAATCTTGAAAATCGTATTGGAAGCAAGATAATTGTTCAATAGATAAGTTATTACAGGTGCAGCTACACAAACTATTGGAACCATACTATCTTTAATTTTTCTTTTTGTAAATAATCCGAAAGTAAATAATCCAAGAAGTGGACCATAGGTGTAACCTGCAACCATCAAAATAGTATCGATTATGGCACTGTTGTTCCAGGCTGAGAAAAGTAAAATACAAATCAGTAAAATGATAGCGAAAATTATATGTATTCCCGTTCTCAAGTATTTTTTTTGGATTTCGGTGAGTGTGTTTTTTTTATCAATCTCGAACAAATCGATGTATGCTGAGGTGGTAAGCGTGGTCAGTACAGAGTCAGCGCTACTAAAGGTTGCGGCGGTAAGTCCTATAATAAATGAAAGTCCTGCAAATACTCCAAGGTAATTGTTTAATGCAAGATTTGGGAATACGCGGTCAGTGGCTGTTACTACTTTTCCACTAACTTCTTTAACCGGAAGCGCAATTCCTGCTTTGCTGTAATAACTGTACAAAAGAACTCCTAATGAAATAAAAAATACATTAACCACCACCATTACTACACTGAACCATAAAATATTTTTCTGCGCTTCTCCGAGTGATTTGCAACTCAGATTTTTTTGCATCATGTTCTGGTCCAGACCTGTCATCGCAATGGCAATGAACATTCCACCGAAAAATTGTTTTGGAAAGAATGTGCTTTGCATCGGATCCCAGAAAAATGTTTTTACATGACCTGAATCACTTATTAAACTGAATGTCCCGAAAAGTGAAAGGTTAAGTGCATCCGCAATTGCCGCAATTGAAAATACAACACCGAGCACCAAGAATAAAGATTGAAGTGAATCTGTCCATACCAAAGTTTTAATTCCACCCTTGAAAGTATACAGCAACATCAGTAAAATGATGATTGAAACACTAACGTAAAACGGAATGTGTAAGCCATCAATTGCATCAAAAACAAAAGTTTGTATCACTCCGGCGGCGAGATATAATCTGCCTGCGGCACCCAAAACTCTAGATAAAATAAAAAATAAGGATCCTGTTTTTTGTGTGATTTTACCAAACCTGCTTTCTAGGTAAGAGTAAATCGAAACAAGATTCATCTTATAATAAACAGGAAGTAGGACTTTGGCTATTACAAGATAACCTGCAAAGTAACCAAGCACCAATTGCAGGTAAGAAAACTGATCGTTAATCACTTTTCCGGGTACAGAGATGTAAGTAACTCCGGATAGAGAATCACCCAACATACCAAAAGCAACAATGTACCAAGGGGAAACTTTATTCCCCGTAAAATAACTTGCGGCGCTGCTGTTTCTAGAAGTGAAATAGGCAATCCCGAGCAGAATACCAAAGTAAGAAAGAATAAATGTAATGATGAGTGCAGGTGTCATTCAGGGCATAAAAATCCTGATTTAAGTATTGAAAAATCTCTTTTATTTATTCTTTTCTAAACATCTTGTATTTAATAATTCTTCACTTTTGTTGATTGAAAGTGAAATCCCTGTACTCACATCTGTCTTATCTTTGTTTCATCCATGGAATTCCCTTCAAAGCTTATAGAAAGCGCTGTTAATGATTTTGCAAGATTACCGGGTGTTGGTAAGAAAACAGCTTTGAGATATGTGTTGTTTTTGCTTCGTAACGATGAATCCTGGGCCAAAAGTTTTTCAGAATCGATTTTGAAATTAAGGACTGAAGTTAAGTTTTGTAAGCATTGTCAGGTCATTTCAGATCAAGAGGTCTGCAGTATATGTTCCAATCAGAATAGAGATTCTTCCATGTTGTGTGTGGTTCAGGATGTACGGGATGTAATGGCAATTGAAAACACACGATTGTTCAATGGACATTATCATGTACTTGGCGGAATCATTTCACCTATAGAAGGAGTAGGGCCTGATCAGTTAAATATAAATTCTCTAATCGATAAGGTTAAAGATGGGAACATTCAGGAAGTAATACTTGCACTTAACTCAACTATGGAAGGGGAGACCACTTGCTTTTTCATTCACCGTAAGCTGTCTGAATTCCAAATAAAAATAAGTACTATAGCTAGGGGAATTCCTATCGGAGACGAGTTAGAGTACGCAGACGAAATAACGCTTGGCAGGTCTATTCAAAACAGAATTCCTTACCAGACCATTTCTTTGGGCGGAGCAAAATAATTTTCCGTTGCAATTACCGTATTCCGTGCATCATCTTCAGAAGTATGCTGCTTAGGAAGAATAAAATAATTGAACTTATACCGGCCATAAAAACAAAAAGCATAAAGAAGGAATATAGGTCATTTATTTTGTATCCAAGAAATGATTTCTCTTTTACAACTGATCCTGTGAATGTTTCTGCAAAAACATCATTCTTTTTTTCTTTGGGAACAGACTCAAAACTTATTAAATCAATACTCAAATATTTTACACCATTTATTTCCTCG
>JBKCIQ010000156.1:0-4047 GCA_046302135.1 Bacteroidota bacterium
TCGGTGAGGATGGGCAGACTAAATTAAGATTTGATTGATGGTTTGAATTTCATCAAGTATTTTTTTGTGAGATATTAGTTTTTTATATATCACATTTATTTGTGAGTTTTTTCCTTATGAAAAAATATACTTATTTTTTTATTTTACTGTTTTTTTTACCATGTTTATTCTTTGCACAACTTGAGATAAGAGATACCTCGGACTTTTATCAATTGATTGAAATTCAAAAAGGGGATACCAATAAGAAAGATGATAAGGGGAAACGCATTGGATGGTGGGTTGAAAGGTACTCTTCTAAAAATTTGAGTGGCCGTCGTTCATTTTTTTATAAAAAAAACAGTAATATTCCAAAAATCAAAAAACTACATGATCTTACCCGAGATTTATATGATTTAAATACTGGTCCTTTTAAAATGGGACAAATTAAAAATGCCACCTTTTGTGATCCAAATAACAATGATGAGTACTCTGTTCAATTTTACAGCAATGGGAAAGTCAGTAGGATTTCCAAGTTCAGCGTTAAACAATTTGGTAAAATTAAAAATCGTTCTATTTTCTCGAGTTTTGGATATTCTGGAGGAATAGTTTCATTTTATCCAAATGGTAAGATAAGTGAAATTGAGTACAGAAATGATAAAGGTGAAACTGAATATACCACAAAATTCTACTTTAATGGAAACATAAAAGTTAAAGTAAATTATAACGAGGGAAAGGAGAATGGTCTTTTAATTAATTATCATCAAAATGGTTTTGTTTCTAAGTTGTCTCAGGTTAAGAAGGGTCTGATTGACGGGTATTATCTTGAATTTGATTCTTTAGGAAAACTTATTAGGAAGGAGTTTTTTGTAAAGGATAGCAGTTACACTGGTAGAATTGAAAACAAAAACACCTTAAGTGCTTTGGTGCTATTGGTGAATCAGGAAAATTCTGCCGCATTCTCAAAACAACAAGAAATTAAAAATGAAATGGAGATTCAAAAAGGTAGGATGGATTTAGATTTGCAAAAATCAAGGTTAGCAGAGTTGAATGAACAAAGAAAACAGCAAGATCTCATGCTAGAAATGAAAAAAAAGGAATTGGAAATGAGCGAAATGGAGTCGGGCAAAAAGGCGGCTGAATTGAAGTTGTTTACTCAACAAAGAGAATTACAAAAGAAAATTATTGATGAGCAAATCGAAAGATTAAAATTAGTAGAGCAAAATAGATTCCTAACATTAGAACAAAAAAGCAGAGACTCATTAATTTTTGTAAAGGATAAAAATAATTTGAATCAAATTAACGAATTAAAAAATTTGGAGTTACAAAAGCAAAATAAATTATTGGAGAGCGAAAAACAGATAAAAAAATATTTTCAAATAGGAATGATTGCCACTTTATTGTTTTTGTCCCTGTTAGGTATTTTGTTTTATAGAAATATTAAAGGTAGGCAGATTATTAAAAAACAAAATGAACAAATGACTCATCAATACGATGAAATAAAGCTGAAGAATAAAGAAATTGTAGATTCAATTAATTATGCAAAAAGAATTCAATTTACTTTATTGGCTCATAATGAGCTCTTGAAAAATAATTTAAACGAGCATTTTATATATTTCAATCCCAAAGACATTGTATCAGGAGATTTTTATTGGGCTACACTCCGCAATAACAAGTTTTATCTTGCTGTTTGTGATAGTACCGGGCATGGTGTACCTGGTGCTTTTATGAGTTTATTAAGTATAGGTTTTTTGAATGAGGCTATTAACGAAAAAAATATTCTAAAACCAAATCAAGTATTTGATTTTGTTAGAAAAAAGTTAACCGAAACAATTTCTCGAGATGGACAAAAAGATGGTTTTGATGGTATTTTACTTTGTATTGATACAATTGATAATTCATTATGCTACGCCGCCGCTAATAATTCACCTGTATTGGTAAGCAATAATAATTTAATTGAACTACCATCTGATAGGATGCCTGTTGGAGTAGGAGAAAGAAATAACGATTTCACCCTAAACAACGTCCCTTCAAGGAAAGGTGATATCATATTTTTGTACACTGATGGTTATGCAGACCAATTTGGTGGAGCAAAGGGTAAGAAATTTAAGTATAAGCAATTAAATGAATTACTTTTGTCAAATAGTAATTTACCTGTTGAAGCACAAAAAGAAGTTTTAAAATCAACTTTTGAAAATTGGAAAGGTAATTTAGAACAAGTTGACGATGTTTGTATTTGTGGTATTCTATTTTAGTATGTTTTCCTAAACTTAGAAAGTTTTTATCTCTATTCATCATCAAATTAATTTAGGTATAATAAAAAAAATAAAATTTATTTTCGGAGTAATCATTAACCAATCTTACTCCAATTAGTTTTTCCTTCGTATCGTTTTTCTAACTCTAATTTTAATATTCTGTTTTCTTCATTGATTAATTCGGGGTCTTTATCTATTAAATCAGAAGCTGAATTTCTTGCGACTTGCATTATTTTTACATCAGTAGTAATGTCTGCAATTTTAAAATTTATTGTGCCGCTTTGTTGTGTTCCTTCAATATCGCCTGGACCCCTGAGTTTCATGTCAACTTCAGCTATTTCAAAACCATCATTGGTTCTACACATAGTTTCAATTCTAATTTTTGCCTCATTGGTAAGTTTGAACGAGCTCATCAAGACACAATAACTTTGCTCAGCACCTCTGCCCACTCTTCCTCTAAGCTGATGCATTTGACTCAATCCGAATTTCTCACTGCTTTCAATGATCATAACACTTGCGTTTGGAACATTAACTCCTACTTCAATAACAGTTGTGGCAACCATTATCTGAGATAATCCGGTAACAAAACGTTGCATTTCCATTTCCTTTCTTTCCGGAGTTTGTTTCCCGTGAACGATGCTGATTTGATAATTTGGTAATGGAAATTCTCTTTCAAGTGAATCAAAACCTTCCATCAAATTTTTATAATCTAGTTTTTCACTTTCTTCAATTAAAGGAAAAACAACATAAATTTGTCTTCCAAGCTTTATCTGTTCTCTCATGAAGCCATGCAACCTCAATCTTTGGTTGTCTGTCATGTGTAAGGTTTGTATGGGTTTTCTTCCTGGGGGTAGTTCATCAATAATTGAAACATCGAGGTCACCGTATAACGTCATAGATAAAGTGCGTGGAATAGGCGTAGCCGTCATGATTAATATGTGTGGAGCGGTTTCGTTTTTTTTTCTTAGTGCTGCTCTTTGTGCCACCCCAAAACGGTGTTGTTCATCAATGATTGCCAGCCCGATATTTTTAAATTGAACAGTATCTTCAATCAATGCATGCGTTCCAACAATTAATTTTAAATTTCCATTTTGAAGTGATTCGTGAATTATTTTTCTCTCGCGGTTGGGAGTGGAACCAGTAAGTAATTTAATTTCAATGCCCATGTCGCCAATCATTCCTTTAAGAGTTTGATAGTGCTGGGTTGCTAGAATTTCTGTAGGCGCCATCAAACATGCCTGAAATCCGTTATCAACAGCAATTAGCATACTTAAGAGCGCAACAACGGTTTTTCCACTGCCAACATCTCCCTGAACTAAACGGTTCATTTGTTTTCCTGAATTCAAATCTGCTCTGATTTCTTTTACGACTTTCTTCTGAGCGTTGGTTAAGGGAAATGGTAAATGATGATGATAAAACGTGTTGAATGCTTCTCCCACTTTATCAAAACTAAAACCTTTTGTATTTGCCGATCGAATTGTTTTTTGCTTCAATAATTTAAGTTGAAGGTAAAATAACTCCTCAAATTTCAGTCGATAACGAGCTTTGGCGAGTTCATCTTTTCCTGTTGGAAAATGAATTTGTTTCAAGGCTGTTTCTCTTGAAATCAGCTGATGAGTATTAAGGATATACTCTGGTAGAACTTCAGGAATATTGCCGTTGATCTGTGTTTGAAGTACAGCTTGAATTCTGCGAATGCCGTTGCTGTCAAGTCCTTTGTTTTTTAATGTTTCAGTTGAGGGGTATATGGACTGAAGCGCTGAATTTAATTTGAGATTATCCTCAGATACCGGTTCAACTTCCGGGTGAGGAATAT
>JBKCIQ010000157.1:0-6611 GCA_046302135.1 Bacteroidota bacterium
TATGGTTACAATATTTGAAGCCCAACTACCTGAAAGTCCTGATGGGAGTCCGGTAAAACTGGCTCCTGTTGCGCCTGTGGTAGCGTAAGTAATATTTGTGATGGGGTTATTAATACAAATCGTTTGACTTGTAGTGGGTGCCGGCGAGGTTAAAGAAACGGTGTTGTTAGGATTTACAATTATATTTCCTGTAGCAATAACATTACCACATCCGCCGGTTAAAGGAATTGAATAACTAAAAGTTCCAGATGCAGTTGGGGTTCCGCTGATTGTAATTATATTACTTGCCCATGCCGCAGTAACTCCTGCAGGAAGTCCTGTTGGAGTACCAATTCCTGTAGCAACAGTTGTTGTATGAGTGATGTTTGTTAAGGTAGTATTGATACAAAGTGTTGGTGTGCTTGACGCAGCTGATACAGTGTTAGCAGGGGTAACTGTAATCACTCCTGTTGTATTCACTGTTCCACATCCGCCAGATAATGGAATAGTATAGCTAAATGTGCCACTCGCTGTTGGAGTACCACTGATTGCAATAGTATTGCTTACCCATGTAGCAGTAATACCTGCAGGAAGTCCTGTTGGAGTCCCAATTCCAGTAGCACCTGTTGTTGTGTGCGTGATGTTTGTTAAGGTAGTATTGATACAAAGTGTTGGAGTTGATGAAGCAGTGTCTACAGTGTTAGCAGGATTAACTATAATAGTTCCTGTTGCATTCAAATTTCCACATCCACCCGTAACAGGAATTGAATAACTAAAAGTTCCTGATGATATAGGGGTTCCACTTATTGTAATGGTATCGCTTATCCAAGCCGCTGTTACTCCTATTGGAAGACCTGTAGCAGTACCGATACCTGTAGCGCCGGTTGTTGTGTGCGTGATGTTGTTTAATGCAGTATTGATACAAAGTGTTGGAGTAGATGAAGCGGCACCTACAGTGTTAGCGGGAGTGACTATAATTGTTCCTGTAGCGCTCACATTTCCGCATCCACCGGTAAGAGGAATTGAATAATTAAAAGTTCCTGAAGCAGTTGGAGTACCGCTGATTGTAATTGTATTACTTGTCCACGAAGCGGTAACACCTGCAGGAAGACCTGTAGGAGTACTGATTCCTGTTGCACCTGTTGTTGTGTGCGTGATGTTGGTTAAGGAAGTATTGATGCAAAGTGTTGGTGTACTTGAGGCAGTACTTGTAGTGTTGATTGGAGTTACTGTAATCGTTCCTGTTGCACTGTTGGAACCACACCCGCCAAGCAAAGGTATTGTGAAGTTGTATAATCCAGGCAGTGCAGGAGTGCCGCTGACTGTAATTGTGTTTGATGAAAAATTAGCGTTTATGCCTGTTGGTAAACCAGATGCAGAACCAATCGCAGTTGCTCCGGTAGTTGCGTAAGTAATATTCGTAATAGGAGAGGTAATGCAAACTGTTTGATTAGATGTTCCAGGAGCAGAACTTAAAGTTGAGGTATTATTCGGATTCACAACAATTGCACCACCTATATTGCTTGTGTCAGTACCACAAGTTCCGGATACTACACAATAATAATAATTTGTTCCGGCTACATTCGAAAACGGTATGAAATTCGGAAGTGTGGCGCCTGCAACCGCAGTTCCTCCTGAATTACTTGAGACTGAATTACTGAACCATTGATAGCTTATTCCTGTACCTGAGGCATTAACTGAAATTGAACTTAATGAATCATTTAAACAAACTGATTGTCCTGAAGTTGATTGTGAAATTATGGTTGTACCCGGATTAACTATCATTGCTCCGCTTACAAAACTCGTGTCAGAGCCGCAAATTCCATTTACGATAGCATAGTAGTAACTTGTTCCCGTAACTGTTGATGTAGGAATGTAAATTGAGTCAATTGCCCCGTTTATTAAGGTGCCTCCATTGGTACTCGGACTTGAATTGCTATACCATTGATAATTAAGTTGGCTTCCGATTGCACTTATTGAAATAGGATTGAAAGAAAATCCTTCGCATACAGTTTGAGAGGATGTAGATTGAATGGTAATTGATGTTGTTGGGTTTACAGTAATTTCCCCACTCACCAAACTTGTATCACTTCCGCAGCCACCCGAAACTATGCAATAATAATAATTTGTTCCGGAGACATTGGAGGTAGGTTGATAGATTGTATCGGTTGCACCGGAAATTATTACTCCTCCTATTGTTGAAGCTGTAGTGTTATTATACCACTGATAACTTAATCCGGTACCGGTAGCACTGATTGAGAATGAATTTAGTGGACCATTAATACAAACAGATTCCGCTTCTGTTGATTGAAAAGTGATTAATGTGCTTGGATTTACCAACATTGCTCCGCTTATTAAGCTTGTATCTGATCCACAAGAACCATTTACAATTGCATAGTAATAATTTGTGCCTGCAGTTGCTGATGGAGGTGTGTAACTTGAGTTTGTTGCCCCAGTAATTGCAGTTCCACCTATTGTAGCTGGAGAACTGTTAACATACCATTGATAATTAAGTCCACTTCCTGTCGCTGTAACGGAAATAGGATTGAAAGAAGAGCCCTCACATACTGTTTGTGGTGCAGTTGATTGAGATGAAATAGATGTTGCAGGATTAACTACTACTGAAGTGTTTGCTGTAGCAGTACAACCGTTTTGTGTAACTGTTACCGTGTACACACCGGCCATTGGGGATGTTGCTCCGGCCATTGTTGGGTTTTGATTTGAGGAAGAGAATGCGTTCGGACCGCTCCAGGAATAAGTAGTACCTCCGCTAGCAGTTAAAGAAATTGTTGATCCAACGCAAAATGGACCGGTATTGGAAGCTGTAGCGGTTGGAGTATTGTTGACTGTTACGGTTGTAGTGGCAATGGAGGAACAGCCGTTCTGTGTAACGGTAACCGTATACACGCCAGACATTGAGGATGTGGAGCCTGTTATATTTGGATTCTGACTGCTTGATGTAAATGAGTTTGGTCCGCCCCATGAATAAGTAGTACCTCCTGCAGAAGTTAGCGATATTGTTTGTCCCGAACAATATGGACCTGTATTATTTGCCGACCCTGTTGGAATAGGATTTACGGTTACAGTAATGGTGTTGCTGGATGCAGAAGAACAAACACCATTAGTTGATAAGGCTCTAAAATATTTAGTAACGTTCAGCGTACCTATTTGTGCAGAGGATAGCGTCGCAGAAGTTGCACCTGTAATATTTGTCCAGGTACTGTTATTATTGGATTCTTGCCACTGAATCGTCCCCAGATTACCAGTTAATGTTATTGAAGAGGGAGAAGATCCAGAACAAATAGTTTGGTCACTACTAGCTGTTCCACCTACGGAAGCGCTATTGATATCAACTATTACTGTGTTGGTACTAACACAGCCCGAGAGATTTGTACCCGTTGCAGTATAAGTTGTTAAGGTTGTAGGACTAACGCTTACACTAGAACCAGATAAGGCTCCAGGATTCCATGTGTAGGTGTTAGGGTCAATATAGGTTTCAAAACTAAAATCATTAGACGGATAGGAGGTAGGAGAGGAAACACCATAGTATGCTTGCCCGTTAGGGTAAGGATTTGAAGTTGAGACAGGCCAATCTACCTGTGGTCCGCTTGGAATTTCGATGTAGTAATTTGCATTAGCAGTAACACTGATTCCTGACCCGGAAAAAACATAATCATCCCATGAGTCAATTCCAGCCCCTTTGCTCGCGCTTGCACTCCCCAGTAAAGTTCCAGTTGCTGGCGTACCGGAGTAAATGTTAATATTTACCGTTGCAGGACTACTATAGGTTACAGTTCTTAACCTAACCTTTAGCAATTTTCCCGAATAGCTTGGCTTGAATGTTTGCCATCCGTTATTGGTACCAATCCACCAAGAAACTTGATTAGCAATCGTTTGAGCAGCATCCAGTTTTTCTTCTTTAGCAGTTAATGTTGCATTACTTCCGGAACAAACTGTTGAACTGATTGGACTTGCAATAAAATTTGGAACATTGGCAACGGAAACACTAATTGTTTGTGTGCCCACGCATCCTGCTGTAGTGGTTAAAGAAAAATTATAAATAACTGTTTGGTTTGAGGTTCCACTATTTACAAGTACATCGCTAATTGTATTTGCACTGTTAGATGTCGTGGTTTCTCCTGAAACGTTACTATTTCCGAAAGCCTGCCAGGTGTAATTTGTCCCTGGTTGGTCAGTTGTTATGCTGTAGTTAAGTGGGTTTCCACTACATGTTTGAGGAAATAATGGGCTTGATAAAAAAGCAACAGGATTAACTGTCATAGGAAAATTGGCAATACATCCCGCAGGGCTGGTAGCTGTTATGGTTGCTGTTCCTGAGTTCACACAACAAAGGGCAACAACGAAACCCGAACTAACGGTTAACATTGATGTATTAGATGATGTCCAAGTATTTCCTGTTCCCGGTGCTGTTAAGGTGGTGTTTGTGCCCATGCACAATGTGTTAACTCCGGAAATCGTTGGAGTAGCATTAACAGTCATTGCCCCCGACACAGTAGTAGTTGCGGTTCCGCATGAGCCGTTGACAATGCAATAATAATAAGTTATACCTGCTGTTGATGATGGCGGAGTATAACTGGATGATGTTGCTCCAGTAATTGCGGTTCCTCCGCTTGTACTTGGACTGGAGTTGCTATACCATTGATAGGTCAAACCTAACCCGGCGGCTGTAACAGAAAGTGCAGTAAAAGAATTCCCGGAACAAATAGTCTGAGAGGCTGTTGATTGTGATGAAATTGTTGCAACTGGATTTACATTTACTCCGATAGTATTTGTAACTACACAGGCATTAATATCTGTTGTTGTAATTGAGTAGGTAACGTTTTGAGCAGTAGAACCGGTCAGTGTTATATTGTCTGTAATTGTGGAGGATGAAACTGAAGTTGTTGATTCACCATTTGTATTAGTATTGTTTTGTGCAATCCAACTAAATGTATAGGGTGCAGTGCCACCACTTGCGCTAATCGGAATATTTAACGGTGTACCACTGCACACAAAATTAGAAGTTGAATTATTTATTGTAATTTGTGTTGGCTGAGTTATCGTTGCTGAAATTGTGGCGGAACATGAATTGCCGTCAGAAACTATAACAGAATAACTGCCGGCGACAAGTGAGGATATATCTTCAGTAACAGCAGAATTAGACCAAGAGTAATTATAAGGATTAGGAATCATGTAAGTTTTAAAAGACAAATCGCTAATACCAGATTGACTTGTTCCACCAGGATAGACATTCCCGCCGCAAGCTTGAGACCAATCTACACTGGTCATCCTAAAGGTATATTGTTGCCCAGCTATTAAAACAGGATTCCCTGTTATAACTATATTTTTCCATAAAGCCCCACCTTGCGTTGGAAAATTATATGAACCACTTGCTAATATGGTTCCTGATTGCCCAGCACCACTATATACATACCATGTACCAGCATTTGTAATATTTGTATTGATATTTATGTCAATAGATGAAAATTTACCTGAAATCGCAGGAGTAAACGATTGCCAAAAATTACCAGATGTGGTACCGCAACCTGCACTAGCTTGCTGTTGGTCTATAGCAGCTGTTTGTGCGATTGGAGTACCTCCACTTGCAGTTAAATTGATTGATCCTGTATTACCACCAAAACAAATGTTATTTATTTGCGTTGTTGATAGGGTTGGCAATGAATTAACAGTTAAATTGTTTGTGCCTGTGCAACCCGCAGGGCTGGTTGCTATAATGGTCACTGATCCAGGTGCAAGTGTATTTACAAAACCGGATGTACTGTTAATTGTTGCAATACTCGTGTTTGAAGATGACCAAGTTGATCCTGAAACGCTGGAGGTTAATGTACCTGTTGAACCTTGACAAAGTGTGGTAGACCCAAATATATTAGGTATTGGATTAACGGTAAGCGTGGCTGCATTTGAATTAATATTAAGACCACAACCATTAGATAAAACACATCGATATTGGTAACCAGTAAAACCTGATGTTGCACCATTTACCGAAAGACTTGATGTTGTTGCTCCACTATAATTTCCTCCATTTGTGACATTTGACCAGGTGCTACCGCCATTCGTACTTACCTGCCACTGATAGGTTATGGTACCACCACTGGCAACAATAGAAAAACTTGCGCTCGCACCTTGGCAAATTGAAGAATTAAAAGGTTGCTGTGTGATTTGCGGACAAACAATGTAAGATATTATTATTACTCCCTGCGCTCCATTTCCACCATTCACATTTGATCCGCCACCTCTGGCTCCACCACCACCACCACCATAGTTTACCCCATTGGAACCAGGGGTTGAAGTAGCTGTGGACCCAGCACCCCCATTTCCGCCGGGAGCAACCCCTATGCCACCAGTTGGTAATCCTCCGACTCCGCCATTGGTTGTTGTTCCTGCCCCACCACCACCACCACCTGACGCACCACCTAAAATTCCTGCCGCACCATTTCCACCGGACCATTTTGTTGTTCCATACCCGGTAGCTGAACTTCCACCTACACCACCTGCCCCACCACCACCACCACCACCTGAGCCTGGACCACCTCCATTTGCTAAAATTGTTGTGTTTGATAAAAACCATGTAGATGTACCAGAAGTACCAGCAGTGCTGCCTCCTGATCCAC